>NC_020409.1:3362410-3646098 GCF_000341895.1 Pseudodesulfovibrio piezophilus C1TLV30
AAAGCCAAAGGCATTGTGATTCTGCCTGAGTGGGGAAGCGTCAGCTTTTTGTACTCATTGGGTGGCGGCAACGCTGTCATGCTGGTTCGGTCTGAGCAGGGCTGGAGAGGGCCGCTCTTTTTTGCCAAAGGGGCTGGCGGTCTTGGGCTTCAAGCTGGGATAACCAAAACATCCGGCATCATTTTTTATATGAATGAAGAGGATGTGCACTATGTCCTTGAAACCGGGGCTACTTTGCAGGGGCAGGCTTCGGTCATATTGATTGATAAGGAATACCAATTCAATCGGACTCCGGAATTTTTCGAAAGTGGCGAGGTTGTTTTCGTCGGAGAGACTCAAGGTATGTATGCCGGAGTCAGTCTGTCCGGTGGTGGCTTGTCAACTCGCCAAGACCTCAACGCAGCCTACCATGGAGTGGAAGATGGGAATCCCGAAGCAATTCTCTTCGGCACCAGTGTGCTCCCTGAAGGTGCGCGCACGCTCCTTGATCTGCTTGGCACGGCTGAATCTTCTGTATTGCGTGAGGATGATTCGATAAAAACGAAAAAGGACGAAACCGAAGTTTCGTCCTTGACGGGATCACTTGGGGTGAGTGATGGGACTTGAACCCACGGCCACTTGGGCCACAACCAAGTGCTCTACCAACTGAGCTACACCCACCGTGTGAGGGAAGTTTACTAGCGAAGGATTCCTCTACGGTCAAGTAAAAGAATAAGAAAAAGGTAACACATGGATAAACTTATTATTGAAGGTGGCATCCCATTACATGGGAAAATTCAGGTCAGTGGCGCGAAAAATGCGGCTCTTCCCATTTTGATGGCCTGTCTTTTGGCAGAGGGAACGGTGCGTCTGAGCAATGTTCCCCGCTTGGCTGACATTCATACTTCTTTGAAATTATTAAATATACTTGGATGTGAAACGAGCTTTGATGTCAATGAAGTGACATCGACCTGTACTGGGCTAAAGCCTGAAGCTCCTTATGAGCTGGTCAAGACCATGCGTGCATCGGTCTTGTGCCTTGGTCCTTTGCTTGCTCATCTGGGTGAGGCGAAAGTCGCCCTACCCGGAGGGTGCGCCATCGGCGCGCGGCCTGTGGATTTGCATCTGCGTGGTATGGAACGGATGGGAGCGACTTTTGAGATTACCGAGGGGTTCATCAACGGCCGGTGCCCCGGAGGTCTCAAGGGTGCTCATATTTCCCTCGATTTTCCCACGGTAGGTGGAACGGAAAATCTGATCATGGCCGCATGCCTGGCTGATGGGACCACCACACTGGAAAATGCCGCAAGGGAACCGGAAGTCGTTGATCTCGCCAATTTCCTTAATGCAATGGGTGCCAAAATATCCGGTCAGGGGACCAGCGTGATAACGATTGAAGGGGTGACTGCTCTGAAAGGGTGCGAGTATCGCGTTATGCCGGATCGGATTGAGGCTGGTACCTATATGGTCGCTGCGGCTATTACCGGTGGTGAGTTGGAGATTCAGGACTGCCCATACCTTGACCTCGATGCCGTGAATTCCAAATTGCGTGAAATGGGTGTCCTGGTTCAGGAAAAAGATGGGTATGTTCTGGTTCGCAGAGAGAATGGATTGCTGACCAACGTCGATGTGACAACTTTGCCGCATCCCGGTTTTCCGACAGATATGCAGGCCCAACTCATGGCCTTGATGTGTTTTGGGCAGGGCACGGGGACTATTGAAGAAAAGATTTTCGAAAATAGATTCATGCATGTGCTGGAATTGGTTCGTCTCGGTGCGGATGTCCGTCTCAAAGGGCGGACTGCGATGGTTAAGGGAGTGGGTAAGCTCATGGGAGCGCCGGTCATGGCCTCAGACCTCCGGGCCAGTGCCTCGCTTGTTCTGGCGGGACTGGCAGCGAGTGGCAGCACGACAGTGGAACGAATTTATCATCTTGACCGTGGGTATGAGAATATCGAGGAAAAGCTTTCCGGTGTGGGAGCCAGGATCAGGCGTGTCAATGGCTAGATGAGCACCTGGGTTGAGACTCTCTGCTTGGGGAGGACGTGTCGTGGCAACAAAAGGGTTGTCCTTGATCGTTTCTCTGTTAAACTGGCTTTGCTTATGACATTATAATGGAGGATATGTACTATGGATAAATGGGAATGCCCTTGCGGTTACGTGTATGACCCTGCTGAAGGTGATCCGGAAAATAATATTGAGATAGGGACCAGCTTTGAGGATTTGCCTGATGATTGGGTGTGCCCTCAGTGCGGTGCGGAAAAGGAATATTTCGAGAAAGTGTAACCGCTTGTCCTTGGTGTGTGGCCCGTCTTGGGAGTGACCCAACAAGAGTGGAAAAAAAGCTTGCAAAACATCTTTGTGGGCGTATAATTGAATTAACAACAAAGGAATGTTTCGAATCAACGCCAAACCAACTTGAGATTCTCTGAATCGGTAGTGTTGTCAGGCAACATTGGAACAAACAGAACTCCTTTGGCTGAAGCCTTGGCTCTCGGCAACCATGAAAGAACTTCAAGAAAAAGCCCCCTTGTCAGGGGGCTTTCCTTTTTTCATGCAGAGTTTTTATTGGGTGATCACCACGGCGAGTTTGTGGTGGTCCCCTCGGGCTGCCACTATCTTCCATTGTCGGGAGCATGCGCATGTATAATGGTAGAATGCGGCATATTCATCGGCAGGACCGAAATCATCAAAGACGATTAATGTTCCTCGTTTGATAAAGGGGTCCATGGTCATCAGCACATAGAGACTTGAAGAACAGAGATCGGCATCGACATGGATGACCATTCTATTCTTTCGTTCATAATGGTGGAGGAATGGGATGAGGGATTGATTGAAATATCCTTTGATAAACTGGCCTCGCGAGTCCGAAATACTGGGAGTCTGACCTTGTGTGGAAAAGTGGCCTTTCTCCATCCCCCCTGCGTGCCACTGTTCCGGGAGTCCTTCGAAACTGTCAAACCCGTAAAATCGTGAATCCGCGTGGGTGTTGACCTGCATCCATTGGCGAAAGCTATTGCCTTCAAAAACACCGAATTCGAAAAAATCGATAGGAGCATTGCGGACAATGGTTTTGTGGCTGTATTCGTAAAGAATTCTTCGGTCACGGTAATCATATTCCAGGAGAGGGTATTCGTATTCCTGTTCCTCGATCATTCTGCGGCGAAGGCAGGTATAATAACAGTTCTCCAGGGGCTGTGGATCATTGGTGCCTACAATGGTGATATTCTGCCTGGGGTGCTCGTGCGCACTGTGCATGGAAAACCTCCGCGTCCTTGATGTGACATAAGTATGACATGTTTTTCTGTATCGTTTTGCATATAGCAATCCGTATGCCAGTATAGTCGACGCGGAACGGAGCTTTCCTATAAGAAACCAGGATTGTAAATGAAATCGGCTATGAAGAGTTTTACGCTTTTGGGCTGGAAAATCTGGAGAGGAAAAAAAATGTCATCAATCCGGTGATGCTCCATATCAAAACTCCGGTCAGACCGCTCCCTCCACCAAGGAGTGGAGAGGTGTCCGGAAACAGCCATCCCCAGATCCCATATCCCTGGGCATTGGCTGCTGCATGGATAAAGGCAGCCAGTAGGGTGGATTTGTAATGAAGAGTCATCTCGTTGAGGAACAGTCCGAAGGCTATGCACAGCAGGCACATCAGGAATATTCCGGTCACTGGAAATCCGGGATAGTTGAAGCCCGCCCATATGAGCGGGGCATGCCATAGACCCCATATGATCCCCAGACAGAAGTGCGCCTTGATCCGCCCAAGCCCCATGAGTCGGGGGAGCAGAAAACCCCGCCATCCAATTTCTTCTCCGAGGCCGAAAGTGAAATTAATGAAAGGGCCGATAATGATAGACATGGGCAGCATGACTTCAAAAAGCGTTGAAACAGTTATTGATTCAGAACTGCCTGTGGCTTCTGTCAGGCCGCTCATGCTTATGTCCGGTGCTGTCAGTCCCAATGCCCAACTCAATCCATACATGGCAGCAAAAACAACAGGGATCAGGAATAGCGTCACCACGTATGGTGCTATTGAGGTGACTTTGAGCCACAAAGCTTCGGCGATTGAACCCAGGGGCGTGTGCTCGATGACCGTGGTTACAAAGAGTGCAGAGACTCCAGGAATCCACATGACTGCAAGCAGGGCAATGGTCGGCGACAGTTGTATGAAGTCATTGTCAAACCGAACCCCGTTGCAGATGAGGGAAATCTCCACGGCGTAGGTCATGCCAAATGTCAGGGCAAGAAACCATATGATCGGAACCAGTTGTGAATTTTTTTTCAGCGCGGTGCACATGGCGTTTTTCTTACCTGACCGGCCGGAGTTCGTCTACTCAGGGGATCAATGGCATACTCTGGTCTGGTGAGGTCAGGGGATGGCATCCCACTTTTCGAGGGTCTCGAAATAGCGTGCTCTCGCCCTGTTCTCAATGTCCAGAAGGGTCGCAAAAGCTTCATTAAAATCGTGTGCTCCCGTCGTAAAGATTCCGTGTCCGTGGACAATGGCGGCCCCGGAAGCGAGTACGGCAGGGGGAAGAGTGTTACAGAGTCCTGTCGGGCCTGTACCGACCTCGCCGGGGACAATGGGAATGCCATCCATTGTTCGGCATTCCGTGCAGAGTACGTGACACTGTCCCTTGTTTGCACATGTCAGGCGATCACAGTCCATGGACATGATGACTGAAAATGGCGGATGTCCATGAAGAATACAGCGCGTTTTGGAAAGTCGGTAGATGTCTTCGTGTGCCGAGAGTTCGGAAGAAGCGGTCAATCCATGGGTTGTACTCCCGTCCATAGGGCATGGGTCAATGCATCCTTCGAGTTCATCGAGGGAGCTTCCTGTCTGGCTTATGTAGACTGTCTGCCCCAGCCTGTATGAAAGATTGCCGAAAAAGGAGTCAACCAACCCGTAGTCAACCACTGCTCGTCCTGCTTCCGTCATGGCGGCAAAAATGTTTTTTTCGGTATTTGGTCTTTCCACGAAAAGGTCTGGTGCGAGAGTTCTTGGTGGGCGTAGGAGGTTGACGACTGTTTTGAAAGAATCCCGGAAGGACTCATCGAGAGTCCCTTGCCTGGCCGCTTTCAGGTATTCGGAGAAAAAAAGGACAAAGCAGGCGAAAAGAGTTGATGAATAAAAGACAAAGCCTTGTTCCGGGCTGACCGTACCGCTGGAAATAAGTCCATGTCCCGGGATGATGACAGCCTTGCGTTTGCTCAGGGCAGTGGCAAGCGCTCTGGCCGAGAAGTCGCGACAAATCGGGATGTCGTGTAGGAATGTACGGGTTTCGGTATCTTCCGGGAAAATGGTTTCCTGATGCCTGGTTGCCAGAAAATCGATGATGAGAGCATACGGTTCGGCCGGTTTGGCGAAAACCAGTGAGTTGATGGGCATGAGCGCAAAAAGTTTTGTCAGTTCGTCGCAGACTGGTGCTTGACGGTTCCATTCCAGCTCGGCATCTAGTCCGCCGATGATTGGGCTGCCGGGGAGACTGAGCCTTTGTGTTACCAATTTACGAGCGAATTTGTCACAGAGGGATTTCATTGCTTCAATTCCAGCCCAAGGGTGCGGGCCTTCATTTGCGTCGGCTTGCCATGATCATCCAGACCGCGAATGAAGTAGTATTTTCTGCGGGCTTCCAGAAAATCCTGCCTATCAAGAGGGGGGAGGGGAATGCCGCTGCCGGATGCTCCCGGCGTGGTAAAAAAACGGGGCGGCAGATCATCGTCGCAAACATCGAAACCGTTCAGGGTATGCATGATACGTTCATTGTAAAGAACACGCTCTCCGATTTCGCCAAACCCGCTTCCTGTCATCGGTACCCCGGTCACTGCCGTATATGCTGCGGCATATTCCTCAAGCCCTGCTGCCACAAAGGTGAATCGGCAGACCCCGAGAGAGTCGATAACAGCATTCTGATCTTCGGCTATCTTGATCATTCGGGCTTTGCCACTGAAGGAAAATCGATCTGTTGCCACTGGTTTGCGGAGGATTTCATGGCTGACGGGATATGCCCGTTGGTGGCAACCTCCGCGTGTGTTGATAGCATAGGCCAAGGCAATGCCGTAGGCTCCACGAGGATCGTAAGCTGGCAGTTCAAGTCCTTTGACCGTCATGGATATCGTTGCCTTGCCACAGGATTCGGCAAAATCCAATGAGCCGAGGCCAAGTGGTCCTCCATGCGCCATATCGTGAAGCGCTGTAAGCAAGGTACGTGGTGTGAAATTTTCCTGTGAGATTTCCCGGAAGCAGGCAAGTGTGCTCCCGGCTGAAAGAGGGTCCAGCCCCAGAGTGCGACAGAGTTCGTTGGCCTGCATACACGTCTCGATGTCCTCGTTGCCAAGAAGAGCGGTGAAATGGGACATGGCCTCGAAATCAGGGATGGCTCTACCGTCTTTCGCGACTCTTTTACAACGGATGTGGCACCCTGCACAGCCGTGTGCTTGTGGTGCATACAAGCGGTGGTACGCAGCTGCGTTGAGGTCCTGTGCGTGGGGGGATCTGGTCGCTCTGAAATTGTCCGTGGGCATCATGCATCGGGCATCAATGAGGTCATAAAGAGCTGCTGTTCCATGATTGGCGATACCATGTTTTCCCAGGAGGAATGGAGATGCGGCAGTGAGTCGAATAATATTGTCACACGCAGTTTGCAACGCCTGTGTGTCATGGACCGAAACTGTTCCGGTTCCCGTAACGGAGAGGTATTTAAGATTCTTGGCAGCCCAGATAGCCCCGAGTCCACCCCGTCCCGCGGAATGGAAACGGTCGACGAGAACGGAGGCTATTCTCGCCCCATTCTCAGCGGCGGGTCCGATGACCGCCACTGATGTCGATGTGTCATGTTGCAGATGAGAACAAACATGATCGCATGATTCGCCCCAGAACTCCGTGTCTCTGATGAGGACGGTATCATCCCGGATTTCTATGCCGCAGGGGATGTCGCTTTTTCCGGTGATCACAAGACCATCCCACCCCGCCTGCTTGAGCCGAGTAGCCAGATTCCCGCCCACGGAACAGTCAAAAACTCCACCGGTGAGAGGGGAGCGGGACATTATTGTCCCACGACCGGAGGTAGGCGTCATGGTGCCGGACAGTGGGCCGGTAAAAATGAGGATGGGAAGGTCGGGGTGATCCGGCTCACATGTGCAGGCCGATCGCATGAAATATCCGGCCAGTCCCCTGCCTCCAAGGCATCGCTCGTAGAGCGTTTGGGCTGGGTACTGAATGACTGATTGCCATGTGTTCAGGTCGAGATGGAGAACCTTGCCGGTCCATCCGCTAAGGGAGCTTCTCATGACGGAAGATTCCCATGAACCCTTTGAAAAGGCAACAGGTTGACCCGGTGAATGAAATGGGTATTCTGGCGCACCGGAGGTGCCTCATGGCAAAGAAGATAGACAAGTCCCGTCGTAATTTCCTGTTCGGAGCCGTACGGCGCATCAAGAATGAAAAGTCCGATGGTCCCACGGCTTCGACCGCCGAGGCTGTAGATACCATCAAGCAGGCCAATGCTCTGTATGTTGACGGGCAGTGGGAACACGCCCGCCTTAAATACAAGGAATGCATCGAATGTGATAAGAATGATGCAGATGTTCGCTACCGATGTGGAGTGTGTCTGTACAAGGTCGGCAAATACCGCCAGGCAAAGCTGGAATTCGAGCGAACTCTTCGAATCCAGAGGGAATACAAGGACGCACTTCTCTATCTTGGGCTGACGCTTGTCCGCCTTGAAAGGCCGGAAAAGGCTACCGCTTTATGGAGGCAATATTTTAATCCTCAGGCCGTGCCGGTGCAGCGAGAATTGAACTTGCAGCTCGGTATGATGGAGCAGGGAATCCTTGATCCGCCTGAAACCATCGCTCTTGCCGTGGAAAAAGCCATTGACGAGGCTGGGGATGGCGTCGGCTGAGTCTTTTTCATACCAGAAGGAATCAAGGAGTGAATCAGGATTGACCCAATCCGATCCCCGGTTCCATGATCTGCCCGGTTAAGGGGACTTCATATCCGCCAAGTCTGGCTATCTTCTCTTGGACACTCTTTGAACGGATTAAGGTCATAAGGGTCTGAATCCGTTCATCTTCCATGAAAATACTCGGAATCAGCAAGTCGTATCGCTCATGGGCTAAAGGCACAAAGTCGAGGTCAAGCGCCTTGGCGGCTGCATAGATGCCGAGACCACAGGAGGCGGCTCCGGTAAGGACGTTGACAGCCACGGCCATATGCGTGAATTCTTCATTGTCATATCCCCGGACGTCACGAGGGGTGATGCCCGCTCCTTTGAGATGATGATCCAGGAGAATCCGGGTACCGGCACCACGCTGACGATTGATGAAAATCACATCCTCCCTGGTCAGGTCTTCCATACCCTTGATGTCCAGGGGATTGCCTTTGGCGACAATCAATCCCTGGTGACGGATGGCGAGATTGATGACTGTGACATCAATCCCTTTGAGGTAACGGTCAATGAAGGGAAAGTTGAAGTCGTTGCTGACTGGGTCGAAAAGGTGTGCCCCGGCAAAGAGCGCGGAGCCAGATTTGAGCGCAGTCAGGCCGCCCATGGAACCGGCATGACTGGAGACCAGACGCATCGGGTCAGCCATGCCCATCAACTCATTGGCGAGAAGATCAAGCGTGTTGTCATGGCTCCCCACATGGACCAGAACCCGGTCCAATTCCGCTTTGGGAACGAGAAGTTCGGCATTGATCGTTTCGCCTGCTTCCACTCCCTCAACGTCTTCCGGGATGTAGGCAACGGCCTGGGCCTTGGTCATGGTGGTGATCATCCCCGCCCCGCGCGCCAGTGGCGCACCAACAATGGACTCGCCGATACGGCCCGCAGCAAGTCGAAGAGCCTCTCGCATCCCTGCCTTTGAAGGGGTTTTTCGAGCCAGTGTGATGGGGGTGGTCATTCGTTCGACAGGGGAGCCTCCCTGAAGCCACGCAACCAACGGTGCAAGAATTTTTTCATGACACACGATGGCTGAAACAGGATAGCCTGGCGCTCCTATGAGTAAACGTCCTGGATGGCCGCTGCGTTCGTCGGTGATGCCAATCAGAGTTGGCTTTCCCGGCATGACAGCGATACCGTGAACAAGGACTGAACCTATGGATTCAAAGACCCGTCTGGAGTAATCTTTACTCCCGGCACTGGAGCCGGCACCCACGACCACTATATGATCTCCGGCTTCCAGGCAGTCGAGAACCCTGCCGCGAAGTGTTTCCTCATCATCGGGAACCGGGGAACTCCACTGGGCCTGTATGTCCCAGGATTCGGCATAGGCCTTGAAAACCTGTGAATTGGACTCGATAACCTGACCTGCCTGTGGAGCTGGTTTATCGAGGAAATTCAAGACCTCATCGCCTGTCGGAAGAAATGTCGCTTTAATTTTTTCAGCAACTTCAATTTCGTAGATACCTGCGGACAGGAGCGCACCAAGGTCGCTTGGTGTCAGTTTCCTGTTTTGTGGCATGAGGAGTTCGGTGGCGACGATGTCTTCTCCTATGCGGCGAATGTGCTGCCAGGGAAAGGCCGGGCTGTCTATGAGGACTGTGACTTCGTCTTTCTGGGTCACATTTTCGATCATGATGACCGCGTTCATGCCCTCGGGCAGGGGATTGCCTGTGTTGACGAACACGAATCCATCGTCGTGGTTGAGTTCGGTTGGGCTGTCTTCGCGAGCCATGAAAGTGGATTCGGCCCTGACGGCAATGCCATCCATGGCGGCTGAGTGGAAAGTCGGAGAGGAGTAACGGGCGATAACAGGGGCAGCGGTCACCCGATTGAACGCTTCATGTGTGGGAATGACCTCAGTCGTCAGCAGGGTGCCTCGGTTCAAGGCTTCCTTGGCTCGTTGTACGGCTTCTTCCGGTGGAATTGTTTTAAGATAAATATTTCGGTCAGACATGCGTTACACCCCAATCGTGCCGTGATTAATTCGTATGGTCTTGTTCGTATGAAGAGTCATTTCAGTAAGTTGTGTCGTCCTGAGTGGGTGGGGATGAGTAAAAAGTCCCCTCGCGAAAGGGGACTTTCCTCGTGATGCTATTCGTATTGAAACTCTCCATCTTTGTAGATGATGAGTTCTTTCCCACCCTTCAGCGTGGCAGTGACGGTTTTGGGTTCGGTGTTGACCAGGTCCCAATGCAGTGCAGAGTCATTAAAACCGAGTTCTTTTTTCTTCGTTTCATCCAGCGTGGATTGATCACCGGCGTATGTGTCCGCATACGATGCACCAACCGCAACGTGGCAGTTGCCATGTTCGCCGCCGTAGTTTTCATCAAAGAGAGTGTTGGCCATGAATGCGCTGATCTTGGAGAAGCGGCGATCGGTCAGGGAGAATTCTCCCAGGCGATTGGCGCCTGTATCCAGAGTCAGTTGTTTGGCGACAAACTCATCGCCTGCCTTGGCTTCTGTCTTGACGGCAATACCGTTTTCAAAGGTCAACCTGACGCCTTCGACATAGTTTCCGGAACGAAATGATGGTTGATCCGCGTAATAGATTCCTTCGGTGCCGCGCCAGTCCGGGGAAAGGAATATTTCGAAGGACGGGATATTGTGACCTGAAACACCCAACCATCGGCGTTGCTCACCAGGCACGACGATCAGGTCTGTCTGCTTGCTCTTGATGTTGAGATGCTCAATGTCGAGTGCGTTGAGCCACGCTTTGACTTTCTCAGCCTCGGCAAATATCTGCTCCCACCGGGCGGGTGGGTTTTCGTCATCAAGAAAACACGCCTTGACCACTTGCCGCTTGAATTCTTCCATGGACAATCCGGCAGATTCGGCCAGTGCCTTGGTGGGGTAAATGCACAAGGTCCATCCGAAATCGCCGGTCTGTTCACGCTTTTCCATGATGTCGCGCATAAATTTTCTGGCTACGGCCGCAGTGCCTATGCGTTTGGGATCAACACTCTGGAGATGAGTCAGCGATGCGGGCGAGATAAGGGAGATGAGTCCATTCAGGCCACCCATGAATTCCTTGTCTCCGGCGGGGATGCTCGTCAATTGGGCATCGTTGCTTTTGCCGTAAAAAGAAAGCTCCATCTGAGAGGTCATGTTTTGTCTTGGAACAGGATTCATTCCTTTTTCGATGAGCAGATCTAACATGACCTCGGCCAGGGGCAGGGCATCCGTATCGAAACGAAGCAGGATGAAATCACCTGGCTGATAAGGGTTGGTTCGGGCGGTGGACAGTCCCCACCACAGGGTCTCGGCATATTTTTTCAATTCTTCTTTTGTGAACATGTCTATCCTTGTCTTCATAAAAGTTCGCGGGGTCAGGCCTCGCAGGTTAAACCAGTCGGGCAATGATCACAACTCCCATGTATTTGCTTTCGGTTCATGGCATCGATGAGAATGCATTTCTCGGCTTGACACAGGGCTGGGGAGTATATATCAGCAAATTCGTGCCCGGTCTTCCTGGCCGGAATCGTATAATAATTTGTTGTATTGTGCACCAATGGAAATCATCGGAAACGATACAGTAAAACAAGCCTGTAAATTGCAGGCATCCCAAATCATTTTCTGGAGGGAAAAAAATGGGCTACGCTATCACTATCGACAACGACAAATGTACCGGCGACGGCGAATGTGTTGATGTCTGTCCTGTTGAAGTTTACGAACTTCAGGACGGCAAAGCCGTTGCAGTGAACGAAGACGAATGTCTCGGTTGTGAGTCTTGCGTCGAGGTTTGCGAATCTGACGCTATCACCATCGAAGAGAACTAGTCTTACTTCTCGATATGGTTCAGGAGCAGCGGGTCCGCTCGTTGCTCCTTTCCATTTTTTCCGGCTGGCCCGAGCGGCTCGAATGTGACCTCCCCCGATTTTGGACGCGGTCCTGGAATGCTCCGGGGATGCGACCAGGTGCGAGAACGTCCCCTTTGAGCCTCTTGAGACAGCCTGAATTTCATTGAGACTCTCGCAGACCTCCTCTCCAAGGCCGAATTCTCCTTTTTCGCAGTCACCCTGTTGACGGCCCCGATTTGCGACTTATCTAACCAAGCACAACACCACCGCGGCCGAGCCGCAACGCTTAAGCAGGACCAGGAGCAGAGAATGGCGCTTGACTTTACTGAATATTTTGAAAGGTACGAAGCCGTGGTCGCAGATGTGGACGCAGTCTTCAAGAAGTTTGAAACCGAGATGGGTGAATTGGTGAAATGTGGTAAGGGGTGCAGCGATTGTTGCTACGCCCTGTTTGATATCACCTTGCCTGAAGCCATTTTTATTAATAAAAAATTCAATGAAAATTTCTCGGGTCTCGAACGAAGCGTCATCATGGAACGTGCCGACCAGGCCGATAGACAGATTCACAAACTGAAACGTCGCGTCTACAGGGCGAGCCAGGAAGGGCGTTCAGCTTCGGAAATTCTGATGGAGGTTTCCAAGGCTCGTGTTCGCTGCCCCATGTTAGGCGATGACAATCTGTGCGCCATCTATGATTTTCGGCCCATCACATGCCGTCTCTATGGGGTGCCGACATCCATAGGCGGCGAAGCTCATACCTGCAATCAGGCCGGATTCAAGGGTGGTGAGAAGTATCCCACTGTGAATATGGATATCGTCATTGACAAGCTTATTGCTATTGGGCGTGATTTGCAAAAGGGTGTCAACAGCCGCTATAAGGAGCTGGGCGAGATGCTGCTGCCACTGTCCATGGCACTGGTGACCGAGTATGACGAAGCGTATCTTGGCGTACAGAAGGAGGCTGCGACCGAGGGGGCGCCCCCCGAGAAAGCGACCAAGCCAGCCGTGGGAATCAAAGCGCCTGATGCCGCTGAAAGTGATGCCTGTGCATCCTGTTCTGAAAGCAAATCAGCCTGCGAGACCTGCGAGACCAAGACCGTCGTGCTCGGCGGCAAGTAAGTCATGGCCAACATCGAAAATTTCGAAGATCTCCCACGGGAAGAAATAGAAGCGCGCAAGCGGTACATGTATGAAAAAATGTCCAAACGGCGGCGCAAGTTCGTTGACCGTATGGGATATGAGAACTGGGACCCTTTTCAGGCTCCGTTTGACCCCATCGATATCCGACAGGACAAGTCCGGGTACACCTCGGATCAGCTATCGCATCTCTTTGTGAGGGAAAGCGGGAAGCACAAGAATCAGGAATATATCGATGCCGTCAACGAGTTCAATGTCATGCTCGTGATGAACTTCGAAAAAGTCCGCCCCATCTATGACTATTGTCTGTGGTACGCGGAGCATATGAGAAAACACGGCCTTACGCCATAACACCAAGGAATAGGACGCCATGGAACATTTCGATAACATTGACGACTATATCTCCGATCTCAAGGGCAAGTTGCAAAACAACCCCAGCTGCGGCAATACCCACTATAATCTGGGCGTAGCCTACCTGTCTCGCCGCGACTTTGTCGAAGCAGAACGCGAATTTCTGGATGCTGTGGCGAATTCTCCGAAAATGGCTGAAGGATACGTGCAGCTCGGTGGCATCGCTCTGCAACGAGGTGATCTTGAAGGGTGCTTGAACTACAACATCCGCGCCACTCAGGAGCGTCCTTTCTTTGCCGTTCCCTGGGGAAATATCGGGTTTGTCCAATTGCAGTTAGGCGATCTGGACAAGGCTCATCTGGCACTGAAAAAGGCTTTGAAGCTCGATCACGATTTCATTCAGGCCCAGGCAACCATGTCTTCTCTCTTCATCAGTATGGGGGATTACGAGGAAGCAGATAAATTGCTCAAGAAGATTCTCGATAAGATTCCCAATTTTGGCCCGGCCTGGAATAATAAAGCTATTGTCGATGCCCACTTCGAGCAATGGGAAGATGCCAAGAAGTGTCTTGCAAAAGCAGAAGAGTACGGATTTGACGTGGAGCCGGAATTGAAAAAAGAAATAGAGTCAAAATAGGAACTATTCCTGTTGCTTTCGCCGTGAAGGTGATTATATTTAAGGGGACTCCGTTGGGGTCCCCTTTTTTGTGGCTGGAGTGATTTGATATCTGACCCAGGGAGTTCTCATGTCTCGATTTCGCCGTGTTAAAAAAGATGTTCGTGCCCTGTTGGTCGATACAGAGTGGAAGGAGAGGTTGGGAGAATTGGAAGAGTTTCCTCCGGGAGTTTTAGTCCCCCCACTTTTTTCCCTGCGTTTGGACAGGAACGAGCTGGTGAGGTGGCGAGCGGTCACGGCATTTGGCTTGACGGCTGGAAGAATGGCTGAAGCATCCATGGAAAAGGCTCGTGTCCTCATGCGGACCTGTATGTGGTATATGAATGAGGAGTCCGGCAATCTAGGATGGGGAATTCCTCATTTCATGGCCGAAGCTATGGTCATAAACGAAAGAATAGCCAAAGAATTTCATAAGATTTTTGTTTCCTATATCTTTTGTGATGAGGAATGTGATGGCAACTTTCTTGACCATCCCGAGCTGCGTCGTGATGTCTTTTGGGGCTTGGCACGTCTTGCGGGAGTGCGACCTGGACTTGTTTCGCACGGGGAGCGTTTCGTGATGATGGCTCTGGATGAAGTCGATCCGTACAACCGAGCCTATGCTGCTTGGACCCTTGGAGTGCTTGGGGTAAAGGCGGCGAAGGCGAAGCTTGTAGCGCTGAAAAATGATCCCGAGGAGATTCGTACTTTCCAGAATAGCGAGTTGAGGGATGTTTCAGTAGGGCAGATGGTCTCCGAAGCTCTCGATGCACTGAACACGTCCGGCTGTCAGAAACCCTTGGCAGAGTAGTGTGTCCGAGGTGTGTGGGCTGTGCTCTTTTTGTGAGACAGAATGAGGAATGCAGGAAAATGATTTTTTTTAATAAAGTTGCTTGACAAGATGACGCCTCAAATATACTTTGCACTCCGCTTCAACGAGAAGGCGCGTAGCTCAGGGGGAGAGCATTTGCTTGACGTGCAAAGGGTCGTGGGTTCAAATCCCTCCGCGCCTACCAGAAATCCCCGAAAGGGAGGCCTTGTGCCTCCCTTTCATTATTTTATGCTTCCGACACATTCGGGAAAGGAGCTTGAGAGTGCAGATTGAAGTCTCCGGCAATCAGGTTGACCTGGCTGAAGGTGCTGTGTGCGCCGAGGCCCTGCAAGAGGGCCTGTCAAAAAAACAGTTCAAGAAAGTTGTGGCTGCCAAGTGCGGTGAGACTCTTCTGGATCTGACTGCCGCTGTTCCGACTCCCTGCACCACTCTTGAGCCCGTCTTTGCGGAAAGCGAAGAAGGGCTGGATATCATCCGTCACTCCACGGCTCACCTCATGGCCGAAGCTGTCAAGAAACTGTTTCCCACAGCCAAGGTGACCATCGGTCCTTCCATCAAGGACGGTTTTTACTACGATTTTGATTACGAACGTCCTTTTACGCCTGAAGATCTTGAGGCTATCGAAAAGGAAATGCTGAGTTCCGTTGGAGCCAACAAGGAGTTCTCCTGTCAACGCATGAGCGCCGATGAGGCCCGTGCATTCTTTGCCGATATGGGCGAAGATTACAAAGGCGAGCTTATAGATGATCTAGGGGCGGATGAATACACTGTCTATACACATGGAGACTTTGCCGACTTGTGTCGGGGGCCTCATGTCGCACGGACAGGGATGCTCAAGGCTTTCAAATTGCTTTCAGTCGCCGGTGCTTATTGGCGCGGTGATGAAAATAAGAAACAGCTTCAGCGTATTTACGGTACCGCATGGCAAGATCCCAAGGCACTGAAAAAACATCTTCATCGCCTTGAAGAGGCTAAGAAACGGGACCATCGTAAGCTCGGAACACAGCTTGACCTGTTCTCCACCCACGAGGACGTGGGCGGCGGTATGATTCTCTGGCACCCGAAGGGTGCTTTGGTGCGTGCCATTCTTGAGGATTGGGAGCGCAAGGAGCACCTCAAACGTGGGTATCAGCTCGTTCAGGGACCGCTGATTCTCAAGCGTGAGCTTTGGGAAAAGTCCGGGCATTACGATAATTATCGTGAAAATATGTATTTCACGGAAATTGACGAGCAGGCATATGGCATCAAGCCCATGAACTGCTTGTCTCATATGTTGATTTTCAAGCGTAAGATCCAAAGTTACCGTGATCTTCCGCAGCGCTATTTTGAGCATGGGATTGTGCACCGTCATGAAAAGTCCGGCGTTCTGCATGGCCTTATGCGTGTGCGTTCCTTTACTCAGGATGATGCGCACCTGATTTGTCGGAAAGACCAGTTGCAGGATGAGATCGTTGGCGTTTTTAATTTCGTCAAAGATATAATGGATATGTTCGGTTTTCAGTTTGAAGCTGAAATTTCCACTCGCCCTGAAAAATCAGTAGGAACTGATGAAGATTGGGAATTGGCGACACGAGCACTGACCGAAGCGCTTGAGTCTACGGGAAAAGAATATTCAATCAATGAAGGCGACGGTGCTTTTTACGGTCCCAAGATTGACATTATTCTCAAGGATTCTCTTGATCGGCGTTGGCAATGCGCTACCATCCAATGCGATTTTACCTTGCCAGAGCGCTTCAATTTGGTATATGTGGGCGAGGACGGTGAGAGACATCGCCCGGTCATGCTGCATCGGGTTATCCTTGGGTCCATCGAAAGATTCATTGGTGTCCTTATCGAACACTTCGCCGGGGCATTGCCTGTTTGGCTGGCTCCGGTTCAAGCGCGTCTGATGAATGTAACTGATGCGCAATATGATTTTGTTGAAAAAGCCAAGGAATTTCTCTTGAGTAAGGGGATTCGAGTTGAGTCGGATACTCGCAATGAAAAGCTTGGCTATAAGGTGCGGGAAGCTCAAGTTGAGAAGATTCCGTACATGTTGGTAATCGGTGATAAAGAGGTTGAAGCCGGGTGTGTCAATATCCGTTCACGAGATGGAGAAGACCCTGGTTTGGTGACACTGGAGGAAGCTGCGCAGCTCATATTGGATGCTGCACAGGAACCTTTCAAACGCGGAGGCATGAGCTATAGCTTTTCGGGGTAACGACCGTCGAGGCCAGAGACGACAGGATCAGGTCCGGCGCAACGAGAGGATTCGCATCCCCAAGGTGCGAGTGGTTGACGAGGACGGTGAACAGTTGGGTGTTCTGGACACCCGAGACGCTTTGGATCGCGCCCGTGAAAAGGGGCTTGATCTTGTGGAGGTTGCTCCAAACGCCGAACCACCGGTGTGCAAGATCATGGATTACGGGAAGTTCAAGTTCCAGCAGAAGAAGAAACTGCAGGAAGCCAAGAAAAAGCAGACCGTCATCAAAATCAAGGAAGTCAAATTTCGGCCTAAAACTGATGAGCACGATTACCAGACCAAGCTCTCTAAAATAGTCAAATTTCTCGGAGGAGGCGACCGCTGCAAAGTAACCGTCTTCTTCCGGGGGCGTGAAATCGTCCACAAAGACCGCGGGCTGATGATGCTTGAGCGGGTCGTGGAGGATACACAGGATATCGCCAAAGTTGAGAGCAGGCCATTGTCTGAGGGACGGACGATGACAATGATGCTTGCTCCTGTAAAAAAATAGTCGATACTCACAGAGGGACCTCTGTCCCTTTTATGTAAGGAGTCTACCATGCCCAAGATCAAAACCCGTCGCGCAGCTGCCAAGCGTTTCTCCAAGACCGCTACCGGCAAGTTCAAGCGCCGCAGGAAGAACCTCAGGCACATCCTGACAAAGAAGAACGCCAAGCGGAAACGCCGTTTGGGGCAGTCCACAACTGTGGACTCCACCAATATGAAGGCCGTTCGTCGTCAGTTGCCCAACGGTTAGTATCTCCTTTGATATAGGCCCGTCGGTAGCGTTTCAAGAGGCTTGGGATTATCCGAAGCCGCACGCCTGCCGACCAGGCATCAAATGCAGATCGACCGTTATTGTCATTAACTCGTAGAATCTTGCCTCGCTGGGGGAGTCCGTCCGGCCCGGGAGGTTGATTAAAGATGGAGGTTTAACCATGAGAGTTAAACGTGGTGTCGCCGCTAAGAAGCGTCACAAAAAGTATTTGAAAATGGCCAAAGGGTACCGCGGAGCCGGTAGCCGTTTGTACCGCACCGCTCGTGAACGCGTGGAAAAGGCACTGTGTAATGCCTATCGTGATCGCAAGCGCAAAAAACGCGAGTTCAGAAAGCTGTGGATTATGCGTATCAACGCTGCCGCCCGCATCAATGGTGTTTCTTACAGCCGCTTGATGAATGGTCTCAAACTAGCAGGGATTGAGCTGAACCGCAAAGTCCTCGCCGACATGGCAGTGCGCGATCCCGCAGTGTTCGCCAAAGTCGCAGAGGCCGCCAAAGCCAAGGTGAGCTAGAAGTGAGTAATGAATTGAAGTCCTTCCTGGAAGGACTCGACAGCCTGGCCCATGATTGCGAATCTCGCAAGGGCCAGGCTTGTTCGTTAAAGGAACTTGACGAACTTCGCATCGAGTTCTTGGGCCGTAAGGGGATGCTCGCTCAGGCCATGGCGCAACTGGGCGCGCTAGATAATACTGACAAGCCTGCTGCTGGTAAAAAAGCCAATGAGATCAAGCAACACATTACTGCGTTGATAGACTCATGGCAGTTGGATCTGACAGCCACTGAAGCGAACCATGCGTTGAGTCTTTTTGATCCGACGATGCCTGGACGCAAGCCATGGGCGGGGTCACTGCATCCTGTGACGTTGGTCATGGATGAGGTCTGTAATGTCCTGACAGGGCTTGGCTTCGAGCATGCTGCCGGGCCTGAAGTGGAAAACGACTGGCATAATTTTGAAGCACTGAATATACCTCCCGAGCATCCTGCCCGTGACATGCAGGATACTCTGTATGTTTCAGATAATATCGTGCTTCGTACGCATACTTCTGGAATGCAGATACGGTCCATGCTGCAGCAGGAACCGCCTGTTGCCGTCATCGCTCCGGGCAAGGTCTACCGTCGTGATTCCGATCTGACGCATACCCCCATGTTTCATCAGATTGAGGGGTTATTGGTTGATCGGAACGTTTCCATGGCAGACCTTCGGGGAACGTTGACAGCTTTTGTCCGTCAGATTTTTGGTGCTCAGACCGAGGTCCGTTTTCGACCGAGTTTTTTCCCTTTCACCGAACCGAGTGCGGAAGTCGATATTTCCTGCGTGATGTGCGGCGGCAAGGGGGAGAGCGGTGGGTCGACCTGCCGAGTTTGCAAAGGGACCGGCTGGGTCGAAATTCTTGGATGTGGCATGGTAGATCCCAATGTTTTCAAATCAGTCGGATACGATCCTGAAGTCTACACTGGATTTGCCTTCGGCATGGGGGTCGAACGGATAGCCATGCTGAAGTACAATATTGGTGACCTGCGCATGTTCTTTGAGAATGATGTTCGGTTCCTCGAACAGTTTGCATAGATATTCAGCGGTCCGAGGGGTCCCCTTGTCGGGATTCCTTGTGACCGCATTTTCATAACTTTTCATCGCTTACGGTAGTGCAATGTTAGTCAGTCTGAATTGGTTGCGTGAGTTTGTCCCTTATGAGGGAGATATCCAAGTGCTCGGTGACAAGCTCACCATGCTCGGTCTTGAACTAGAAGGAATTGAAGATCCTTTTGATTCCATCAAGGACATTGTTGTCGGCCATGTGGTTGACTGCGAAAAGCACCCCGAGGCAGAGAAACTCTCTGTGTGCACAGTGGATGTCGGTGGTCCTGAAACAGTGACTATCGTGTGTGGTGCTCCCAATGTCGGCAAGGGACAGAAAGTTCCCGTGGCCACTGTCGGAACTTTCATGCCGGATGGCATGAAGATCAAGAAGGCCAAACTACGTGGTATCAAATCCATGGGTATGATCTGTTCTGAACGGGAGTTGGGGTTCTCTGAAGACCATGACGGAATCTGGATTCTGGACGATGCGTTCCAGGTCGGCGAGAAGCTGGTTGATGCGCTGAATCTTGAACGGGTTGTTTTTGATTTCGATATCACGCCTAACCGCGCCGATTGTCTTTCCATACTCGGATTTGCTCGTGAAACGGCATTGGCCTTTGACCTTCCGCTGGCGTTGCCTCCGTTGAATCTGGTTGAAGGTGGCGGCAATGCTGCTGATGAAATCAGAATTCTGATTGATGATCCCGAATTATGTCCACTCTATAATGCTCGTATTCTGCATGGTGTCGAGACCCGGAAAGCTCCGGATTGGATGCGGTTCAAACTGCTTTCTTTAGGACAACGCCCTATTTCCAACATAGTCGATTGTACGAACTATATCATGTTCGAGTTGGGGCAACCTCTCCATTCCTTTGATCTTGACCTGATTGAAGATGCCACTATTCGTGTCGCCCCGGCCACAGATGGCATGAAGTTGACGACGCTTGATAATACCGAACGTCTCCTGACTGCCAATGACCTGCTCATATGGGACGGGAAAAAACCAGTGGGTCTTGCCGGTGTCATGGGCGGAGCTAATTCCGAAATGCATTCCGGTTCAAGGAATGTCTTGTTGGAAGCAGCAGTGTTTCGTCCTGGGACTATCCGCAAAACTGCTCGCCGTCTCGCATTGCCGTCTGATGCTTCCTATCGTTTCGAGCGTGGAGTGGATCAGGTTATGAACCGTTTTTGCATTGATCGTGCGGCGCAACTTATGGCGGAAACATCAGGTGGAACCGTTGTCTCCGGTGTGGTTTCCAATGAGCCGAAACCATGGGTGGATCGTCAGCACGGCTACCGTCATGACAAATGCATGAGCCTGCTTGGCCTTGATTTGGAACCTGAATTTGCCAAGAAGGTCTTTACGCTGGAAGGATGTGTGGTCGATGATAGCGACCCCGCCAACTGGACTGTTTCCAGTCCTTCCCATCGTCTTGACCTGGAACGAGAAGTTGATCTGTACGAAGAGGTCGGACGTGTTTTCGGTCTCGATCAGATCCCTGCCGTCCTGCCTAAGATCTCAAAATCTTTGAATACTGCTCAGGCTGGTGGAACTCAGTATGCATTTCTCAGAACTGTCAAACTCTGGGGTGCAGGGGTGGGGCTGAACGAAGCTATCAATTATAGTTTCGTGGGTGACGATGATCTTGATCGGTTGTTTTTGCCGACTGAAGGGCGTGTCAATATAGCCAATCCCCTGAGTGAGGATCAGAATGTCCTTCGGACTGACCTGGCTCCGGGGTTGCTGAATACACTCAAGCATAATCTTGCCCAAGGGAATTTTCATATTAGGCTTTTTGAAGTCGCCAAACAGTTTTTGGCTGATAAGACTTCTGAAACCGAAACTCGTGAGCACAACCGCCTTGGATTGCTTTTATATGGTCCTCGCCACGCTTCAGAGTGGCCGTGGCCAACTGGTGACGTCGATTTTCTTGATCTCAAGGGACACGTCGAGCACCTGGTGGAAAACCATCTCAAGTTGCAGGCTCCCGACTTCTCCTTAGCAGAAGACCATGCATATCTGGAACCGTGTGTCAAAGTCTCGGTCGGAGAGACCTCCATTGGCATCATGGGGAAGATCAAGAAGGATATAGCCGGTTTTTACCATGCCAAAAAGGATGTTTGGCTTGCTGATCTGGACCTGGATACGATGCGGGAGATGGTGGACACACAAGCTATCAAGTTCGCACCCCTTCCCGTCTTTCCGCCGAGTCGCCGAGATGTGACTGTCATCGGTCCTGCGACCTTGCCTGCACAGGCAATTCATCAAGCCATTCTTGATGCTGGGGTTTCAATTCTGGAATCAGTGGAACTGGTCACAGAATTCATTCCCGAGGGACAATCCGAAGATGGTTCTGAAGAAAGGAATCTTTCGTTCCGCTTAACATACCGCCATCCGACAAAAACGCTCAAAGACAAGCAGGTGGATAAGGAGCACAAGAAAGTGCTCGCCAGTTTGGAGAAGCTCCTGCCAATTCGTTTTTGATTGAGATACTTCTATCCGAAAAGCCCCTTTCTCTGCGAGGAAGGGGCTTTCTGCTTTCTTCCGGGTGTAAATACGGTTTCATGAGATTAGGTCTCAGGGAGTCAGCTTTGTTCCATTGGCTGGTAAAAGGCTTTGTGTTTATGGCTTCTGTGTAAATAGATTGAAGCTGGTCAAACGATTTGTTAGCGTATGGGAATGGACGATTTGCAGGAGTTCAAGCGATATAAGATCGGTCAGGCTGCCAAGGAAATAGGCGTGAAGACCTATGTTCTTCGATTCTGGGAAGGGGAGTTTGATGAGATCGACCCAATTAGAACCGAGAGTGGGCAGCGTTTGTACACTGAAGAACATCTGGAGATTATTCGTGAAATCAAATATCTGCTCTATGACGAAGGGCTGACTATTGAAGGTGCCAAGAAAAAACTTCACGGCCGTGAACACAGGGGGATCTTGCGCGAAGTTTACACTGAACTTCTCAAGATAAAAAAAATTCTCGCCTGAGTCCGTTTTCAGAACGGAGTATAGATGAAAATCATTGGCAGAGTCTTCCTTGTTTTGTTGGGGAGTGCAGCAGGTCTTTTGCTGTGTCTCGTCCTTTTTTTTGCCACTTTCTTTGATATTAATGATTGCAGAAAAGCCATCATTGATGCTGTCTTTGCACACTCGGGGCGTACCATTCATTTCTCTGAAGATATACATTTTGATCTGATGCCGACTCTGGGCGTTCAATTAGGAAGGCTTGAAATTAGTAATGCTGCCGGATTTGCAGCATCCCCGATGATCGAGATTGATTCTGCGCGTGTCGGTGTTCGCTTCCTGCCCCTCTTTCTTGGCGAAATACAATTTGGGCCGGTCCAGGTCAAAGGGTTACGACTCAACCTTGAGCGCGATGCCGCAGGCTCAACCAACTGGGATGATCTTGTCGGGAGAAAAAAATCCCATGGGAGGCATCCCGAACAAGCGGATCACACAGGGCTTGTTTTTGAGGTTGCCGGAGTCGAAATCCACAACGCCACAGTGACGTGGCAGGACCACCTTGCCGGAAGAGCATTCTCCCTTGGGGATATCAACTGTTCGACAGGGCGTATCGCGAATAACACGCCTTTCCCGGTCAAGGGTGAATTCTCATATTCACAACCAGAGTCAGACTTTCACGGAACAATTCATTTCGAGGGTGTGTCTTCTGCTGATTTTTTACAACACCGATGGAAACATACTTCCATGCATGTCTCTCTTGTCGCTACAGGAAAAGATATTCCTGGTGGAAAAGGGAAGCTTGATATCAGGTTGGGACAGGCACTGGTGGACATTCGTCAGCGGCATGCGGAGTTTCAAAAGCTTATCGTGACAGGGTATGGAATGGTCCTCCGGGCTGACGGGATAATTCAAGGCTTGCTCTCGGACCCAGACGCACTGGAAGCACAGGTTGAAATACCTTTATTCGATATCAGGGAAGTCTTGGAGCGTTTGAAAGTCGATCCGTTGCCTAATGTCCACCCCGCAATCCTCTCCAGAGCGCATGGAAAGGGTTCTTTCACCTATGTACCGGGTAAAATCGAGCTTCGGGATGTCACGGGGCAGGTTGACGAGACCTCACTCCTTGCTGGCATTCAGATTGAGTATGCGCATGATCATCCGAGATGTCAGATTTCGTTGAATCTTGGAAAACTTGATCTGGGACAGTACTTTTCTCGTTTGAAGAAAACGCAGAACAACCTCTCCCGTGATTCTTTGCCTAATCCTGTTTCGCAGGTGCTTGGCCGAATACTGCATGGGCAGTGGTTGAAAAGGGTGTCCATTGGCGCACATGTTTCAGCAGAGAAACTGTTGGTGCGAGGGATAAGGTTTGACACAGTCCAGGCTGATTTGAGCGCAGCAAATGGAGAAATACAAAGTTCGTCCGTGACCTCTGGACTCTATGGCGGGACTCTCTCTGCTTCTTTTAGTGTTCAAGCAGCGGAAAAGCCACCCTACACCCAGTTGTTTTTTGACTTGAAGAAAGTGGATGTGCGTCCTTTCTTCAGCGATATGTTGGGAGAGAACTCCTACGCAGGATTACTCGATTATACCGCATCGGTCTCATTTTCCGGGATGCATCTTTCTGAAATAGTGAAGAATGTGAATGGCAAGGTCGCTTTTCATCTTTCCGATGGCGTTTTTCCTGGTGTGGACCTTGTTCGCATGGCTCGGCAAACACAGGCAGAGCGCGCACACAGGAAACCCCTCAAAGGAAGCCGCCTCGATTCCACTCGGTTCGGGTCAATAACCGGGTCCGGTATTCTTTCTGCCGGGGTTTTGCAAAACAAGGACTTGGAAGTCCGGGCTATGGGACTCCGAGCGAGTGGGCAGGGATCATTGGTGCTCGCTTCACACGAACTCGATTATCTGCTCAAGGCCAAGCTGGTTCCTATTTCCGAAGGGGAAAGTGATAAGGCGTCGTGTGATGTCTTCGGGATCATGGTTCCCATTCAGGTGGCAGGCACAGTGGAGGAGCCTCACTATTGGGTCAGTGTCTCTGAATATGCCAAATCCTTGGGGGCAAGCGTCATTGATACAGCAGGCGATCTTTTGCGGAGCGTGCGGGATATTTTTAGCGGAGCCGGTCATAGTGTGGCCGGAAAACGTGCAAGTATGGCCGAATAATCCGGCGGTAATGTTTCTGTCTCTGGTGTCGGCAGTCAAGATGACGTTGAGCCGTCTGATAAAAGTGGTTCAGGATGTTTCTTTCATTTCTATCAAAGTGATTTTCTGTTTGATTAGAATGCCCTCAGGGCATGCCCGCTGCTTAACGCATTTTGACTGGAATATTGGAAGGTGGAATCGGAGTCCTTTGAGGAGCTTTTTTAGGACGTCTCAAAGGTTTCTTTTGAGGCTGTTGTGGTGACTGTTGCTGCGGAGGAGCCTGATTCTGTTGTGGAGCGGCATTGTCACTTCCATTGATCAGTTCATTCATTTTGGTCATCGCAGATTCAAGAGGTTCCTGTTCGGCTACGAGTTGTCTCAAAAATTGATTGATGGGACCGACCATGGAGATGGCCTTGTCTACTTCGCTGTTGGCGCCTTTCTGGTAAGCGCCAATGTTGACCATATCTTCCACTTTTTTGAATGTCGCCATATGCCGAAGCAAGGCACGGCCGTCAGCCTGAGCCTGGCTTGTTGTGATATCACTGCGAATACGGCTGACAGAGCGAAGAACATCAATTGCGGGGTAGTGTCCCAGATCGGCCAAATCACGAGTCAGAACGATGTGTCCATCGAGAATGGAGCGAGTGGAATCTGCAATGGGTTCGGTAAAGTCATCTCCATCCACCAAAACAGTATAGATGCCGGTAATTGATCCGAGTCGGTTTTTCCCCGCTCGTTCGAGAAGCTGAGGGAGATGGGCGAAAACGCTGGGAGTATAGCCTCCACGAGTGGGCGGTTCTCCCGCTGCCAGACCGACTTCGCGACCAGCCATGGCAAATCGTGTTACTGAGTCCATCATCAGCAGGACGTCTTTGCCTTCATCTCGGAAAAATTCCGCCACAGCTGTCGCGGCATAGGCTGCACGCATACGAATAAGGGGGCTTTTGTCCGATGTTGCGACGATCAGAACGGATCGGGCCATGCCTTCCGGACCAAGATCACGTTCCATGAATTCCACAACCTCTCTCCCACGTTCCCCTACGAGCGCGATGACATTGATGTCCGCCTTGGTGTAGCGGGCCATCATACCGAGAGTTGTCGATTTCCCGACACCAGAACCGGCCATGATGCCTACACGTTGGCCTTTTCCCAAGGTGAGCAGGGAATTGACCGAGCGAATACCGACATCGAGAGGTTCGTCAATGCGAGGGCGTTCCAGTGGATTGGGCGGTTCGCGGTGAAGGGGGACAAACCGTTCCGGTGTCAGGGTTTGTTTGCCGTCCAGTGGTGCGCCGAATGCATCCAGTGCGCGGCCGAGCATGGAATACCCCACAGGCATGTGGGGGGGCGTGGCAGCGTTTTGGATGAGACTACCTGGACTGATTCCGCGCATGTCCGAGTAGGGCATGAACAGGCACGCTCCATCGCGAAAGCCAACGACCTCGGCAGGTATTGATGGGCCGTGGTCCGGGAGCAGGTAACAGACGGAACCGAGAGGAGCCTTGATGCCATGACCTTCAGCTATGAGACCGACAACTTTGGTCACTTTGCCGAATGTTTGGCAAGGATCAAGATCTTCCAGCAACCCCAGTTGTGAGACATGGCTCATGGGTTACCCCTTGTTCTCAGCGGCCGGAGTCGAGACCTGGCTCAGGAGTTGGTCCAGGATCGGTTCCACGCCTTTCCATCGACTGGCAACACTGTTATCGACTTTGCCGTCTGCGCTTTCAAGGAGAATACCACCCTGTTGCAATGTGGGGTCACCTTTGACGGTCCAATACTTTAAAGCGGGATTACGCTCCTGGATAGTGGCTATAAAAGCTTCGAGATCAGCAGCATCGTCCGGGGCGCATTTGATGGCTAGCTGACGTTGGGATTCGATACGCTCCAGCGCTTCGGTCATCAGTGCTTCCACAGATGCCAGTCTGCTTTCCTGCATCTCTATCTTGAGCGTCTTTTCCACAGCAAGCTTGATCAGTGTCATGATATCCTGGCGGCGTTCATCAAAGATGGTCTTTCCCTGTGCGCCCAATTGACTCAGGATATTCTCCACTTCCGCAGACATGGCCTTTGTATGGGCATTGAGATCTTCCTGCGCTTTGGCAAGGCCTTCCTGATAGCCGTCCTGTTGCCCGGTTGCCCTGAGAGCTTCTGCTTCAAGCTCAGCCAGCATGATGATTTCTTTTGCCTTCTCTTTTGCTTTTTCCTTCACCCGGTTTAGATATTCATCGTTGGTGGAGTCGTCCCACATCAACTGTCTCTTTCCCTCGATTTCCTGAATGGTCATTTCATCAGGACCAGGGGTATTCATGCCTATGATTACCTTGCCCGTATACTGAGGGCATTCGGCTTTGTTTGGCGTGTTCTTAGACAAAGACATCGCTTCCACCTCTGCTGATAACAATTTTCCCTTCGTCTTCCAGACGGCGGACAGTCTTGACGATGCTCTGCTGGGCCGCCTCGACCTCTGAGAGCTTCTTGGGCGGCATGATTTCCAGGTCTTCCTTGATCATGGCGCTGGCACGTTCTGACAGATTCTTGAAGAACTTCTCCCTGAGATCTTCGGATGCACCCTTGAGTGCGACGGTGAGGTCTTCGTTGGAAACTTCCTTGAGCAATTCGCGGATGGCGACGTCGTCCACACTCTTGACGTCTTCAAAGACGAACATGAGATTGCGGATGTCTTCGGCCATTTGAGTTGATTCCTCTTCGATTTCAGAGAGGACTTCTTCTTCAGTATTGCGGTCCACGGCATTAAGGATTTCCGCGACAGACGGGACGCCTCCGACCTTCTTGCCTTCCTTGCCTCCCATGGCGATAAGCTGGCTTTGCAGCACCTTGTCCACCTCCATGAGCATCTCCTCTGCAACAGCTTCGAGTTTTGCCAGGCGCATGAGCACTTCGGCCCGTACTCCGGCTGGCAGATTCTGGATGAGTTCTGCGGCCTGGTCGGGATGCAGATGCCCGAGGATGAGCGCCAGGGTTTGCGGGTGCTCGTTTCTGAGAATCTGGGCCAGGATGCGGGGGCTGACATTGCCCAGCTCCTGAAAGGGGATAGGCCCGGTATTCAAGTCCAGGGAGTCCATGATGTATTTTGCTGTTTCACTGTCCAGGGATTTGGTCAGCAAACGCTTGACCTGTTCCGCACCGCCAACCAGGAGTTCCGCTCCGTAGGCCAAGGCTTCGTTGTACTCCTTGAGCACTTCGAGTACCTGTTCTCTGGGAATGGAATCCGTGGTGAGCATTGCCTTGGAAACCGCAGCAATTTCATTGCGTTCCATTCTTTTGAAGACATCCGCCGTGAATTTGTCGCCAAGAGCGAGCAAAACGATGGCAGTCTTTTGCGGTCCGGTGAAGTCAGCCATCTATGCACCTTCCTCCTGGGTGAGCCAGGTCTTGAGCAGATGCACTGCCTGGTCGATGTTTTCGTCAGACAGTTGCACTGCATGATTTTTCGCATTTTCGATTCGTCTGGACATATCCATGGCTTCTTCATCCACTTCGTCTTCTTCGAGAGCGAGGCGTTCCGCTCCGGGCAGTCCTGCCATTTCTTCGATTTCCTGCTCGGCCACACGCGGCCTGATAAGCGCCATGACCACAGGGCGAACAACGAGGATAAGGAAGAGGAAGATCAAGAGTCCGTTCAGGAACGGCTTGCCCAGACGCTGTGCGTATTCGAGCATGGTCCGCATCAGGGAGTCGGAGTCGTAATGGGCGGGTTCACCGAAGGATATATTGCTCACTTCGATTGTATCACCACGAACAGAATCGAATCCGACCGCACTGGCAATTAAGGTCTTGATGCGTTCGATCTCCTCGTCGGAACGGGGAATGTAGACCATCTCTCCCGTTTCTTTGTCTGCCTGCCATGTTCCATCGACAATAACCGCGACTGTCAAACGTTGCAACTCCCCAACCGGGGCAATGATGTTTTCTTCCTGTTTGTTGATTTCAAAGTTGGTAGTCCGGGATTCACGAGTGGAGTCCTGGGTCGTTCGGGTGCCGGTGAACCCATCGCCACGGAAGTTCGCATCGGGTTCTCCTCCGGCCAGATTGGCAGCCCCTGCTGTTGTCTCTTCACTCCGGGTTTCGGAGCGGACAACAGAGCCGTCCGGGTCGAAGCTCTCCTTGCGGATTGTCTTCTGGCTGAAATCCAGGTCGGCATTGACGCGGGCAATGACCTTTTCAGGGCCGACAACGGGACCGAGGAGTTCCATGATCCGTCTTTGGGTTTTGGATTCTATCCCGGCCTTGTATTCAAGTTGTGTATTGGAGAGGGCGAGACCGGCTGTGTCGTCTTCCGGTGTGTACAGGGGACGGCCCTTCATGTCGGTGACAGTGATATGCTTGGGTTCCAGACCTTCCACGGCCATGGAGACCAGATTGACGATACCCTGAACTTCATTGGCAGCTAATTTGCCGTCATTCTTGAGTTGCAGGATGATGGAAGCGGAAGGGGGCATCTGGTCTTCAATGAACAGGGATTTTTGCGGTAAGACCAGATGAACACGGGTCTTCACTACCTGTGGGAATTCAGTGATGGTCCGGGCCAGTTCTCCCTGAAGGGCTCGCTGGTAGTTGATATGCTGCACAAAGTCAGTCTGTCCGATCTGTACTTCGTCAAAAATTTCGAACCCAATACCCTGACCATGAAGGTTGCCTTCACCAGCAACCTGAAGCCGAAGTTCATAGACGCGATCGGCTGGGACCAGAATGGTCTTGCCATTGTCATCGAGAACGTAGTCTTCTTTGGCTGCCTGAAGCATTCCTACGACCCGCGAAGCATCTTCGGGGTACAGGTTGGTCATCAAAACCTTGTAGTCCGGTTTGTTCATCCAGAAGATCATCATGCCGAAAGCAATGATAACCGAGACCGCGAGGCCTGCGATGAGGACTCGTTGGGACATGGTGCGGTCGGACCAGAATCCGCTGATTTTTGTCCAGTATTCTGCAATGAACGGAGGCATCTCTCTACTCCAGAAAAGTTATGGTTTCCCGTTGAATTTCAATCTGTTCTCTGTCTAGAACGACAGTCTCATGATTTCCTGATAAGACTGCATCAGCTTGGACCGGACAGCACCTGTCATCTGCATGGCCAGTCCCGCCTTTTGCATGGAGATCATCAGTTCGTGGACATTCTGGCGCTTGCCGGATGCGAACTCTTCGATCATCGTATTCTTTTCAGTCTGCATCTCATTGACTGTCTTGATGGAGTTGGTCAGCGTGTCCTGAAACCCTTGTGCCGGAGCCTGGGGCTTTCTGAGGGAATTTGCGACAGTGGAATCGACAGCCTTGCGGCGGACATCCATGGCATTCTGATACGCATTGATGGCAATACTTTTAACGACCATGATAATTTCTCCTTATCAACCCTGGCCGATTCGCAGAGCTTTGGTGAACATCTGCTTGACGGCGGTAATTGTTTGCACATTCGCTTCATAGCCGCGTGTGGCAGACATCATGTTGGTCATTTCTTCGACAACGTTGATATCCGGGTAGAATACGTAGCCTTGGTCATTGGCATCGGGATGGTTCGGCTCGTAAACCTGTCGAAATGGGCGGTTGTCGGCAGTGACGCCAAGTACTTTGACGCCGTTCAATTCCCGATTGAGCTGGTCCTGCATTGCCGTATCGAATGGGGAGTAAACAGGAGTGGCTTCAAAAGAAACCGACTTGCGACGATAGGGGCCGCCTTCCAGAGTCTTGGTGGTCCTGATGTTGGCCATATTCATGGATATAACATTCAGGTTGGCGCGTTGAGCCGTGAGGCCGGATGCGCCGATATCCAGTGCTGTCATGAAGTCCATTACTTAGCTCCGTCTTGTATTGCCTTCTGTATGCCGGTGAAATTCTTTCGAATGATATCGGCGAGGGCGTTGTACATCATGCCGTTCTTGGTCATCACGGTCATTTCCTTATCCAGGTCTACGGAATCCTCACCATAAATCTGGCGTGGCTTGAAATCCTTTATTGCGTCCCCTTCAAACCCCTCGGCATCAAATGTCGCTGGCAAGTGGTTTTTTGAGGTGCGGGTCATCTTTCCGTGAGCATCCTGGTTGAGGGCGCTCTGCAACTGGGCTTCAAATTCCAGTCGGCGCGCCTTGTAGGCAGGTGTATTCACGTTGGAGATGTTGCCCATGACGAGATTTTGACGTTCCAGGCGCATGTCCATGACCTTTGCTGTCAATTCTATGTGGCTTTCAAAAATTCCCTTCATGTCTTGGTACTCCTACGTTTTTTCCTGATCAGAGATCGTAGCGGGCATATTTTTCCGCCAAACTCGCAAGAGGATTAGCAACTAGCGTTCCAAATTCGTATTCATTTGATTTTAAAGAAAAAAAGGGTCACAAGTGTGGCGAGAGAGATGTTTGTCAAAAAAATCTCAATCGAGCCATGCTGGTCATGGAATATTCTCGTTGGGCAGAAAATGCCTTTACTTAAGGAATGTTAAGATGTGGAGCCTTTTGGGCTGAGGGGGGAGTGGATGAATTTGTATTATAATTATGGTATGTTGCCTGATTGTTTCTCTTGTCTTAACAAAAATTGATTTAGTTTGGTGAATGTTTTGGCACATTGGTTGCTAGGACTGGTCGCGGGCCAAATGTGGCCTGTGAGATTTTTTCAGCCCGGCCACCGGGTAAAGGAGAAATGGAGGGGAACGTCATGAGTGGACATCTCGATTATGAAATTAACAAGGAACTTGGCGAATGCTACCTTTTCATGGGTGAGCTGGACAAGGCTGAAGAGTATTATCGGAAAGCCGTCAGTTCGAATGGCATTCACCCCGACCCGTATCTTGGTTTGGCCACGGTTGCCGTTCAACGCGGACAACTGGATGATGCCATTCTGATGTACGAGAAGGCTCACAAGATTGAACCATCTGACAAAAGTCTTTCCGGGATAGCGCTCATCAAGATGGAAAACGGCGATAAGGTGGAGGCTTTCTCCATGTTCGTCGAGGCCGTCAAAATGAATCCCGAAAACATGGTCGCCCTGTTCTCATTGATCAGGCTCGGCCATGAACTGGATCGTGTGGCAGACATCGTCCCGTACCTCAAGAACTGCCTTGAGGTCGATTCCAACAAGCATGAGGTGCGTTATTCCCTCGCAGGCTGCTATGTCTGCCTGGAGAAGAAGGACGAAGCCAGGGAACAGCTTGAGGCTCTCCTCGAAATGGACCCGAACTTCGATGCCGCCTCTGAGATGCTGGCGACGATCCAGTCCTGATACAGGTCTCCCCTCCCCGTTGATTTCCCGTTCCGTTTGCGTGTGCGGATGGAACGGGAAATCAGCCTCTGAGGTTGATCCTGGGGGAAGACATATGCTTTCGACACCCGAGTTTTCCGATTGGTGCACCATGCGTCCTCCGGGAAGGTCGAGTTCGATGGTATTTGTTTTGCGTATCGATTGAATCTCTCCTGTGGCCTATGTGATAGGGTACAAAGACTCAAGCAGCTTGCCTTATGGCAGCAAATCTGGCACAGCCCTTCAAAACATAAAGCGAGGACTGTGCATGAATCTATTGCCTGTCAAAAGAGCAATCCTGTCTGTCACCGACAAAACCGGACTTGCTGAATTCGGCCGTTTCCTATCTGACCATGGGTGTGAACTTGTTTCCACAGGTGGAACCAAGAAGATGCTCTCCGAAGTCGGACTTCCCGTCACATCCGTTAGCGACATCACTGATTTTCCGGAAATTCTCGGTGGTCGGGTTAAAACCCTGCATCCCCACATTCATGGTGGCATCCTGGCCGACAAGGATGATGAAGGACATATGGAGACCTTGCGAGAGTTCGGAATCGAGACCTTTGATCTGATCTGTGTCAATCTCTACAATTTCGCCGACGCAGTCAGTAAAGGGTTGGACCTCAAAGCTGCAGTCGAGCAGATTGATATCGGTGGTCCGACCATGCTTCGCGCTTCTGCCAAAAACTTTCACTCCATCCTTGTGGTGCCTGATCCGCAGTATTATCCTCGTATTCAGAAGGAAATTGAGGAAAATGGCGGAATCTCACTGGAACTGAGAAAAGAGATGGCTGCTCTGACCTTCAAATTGGTCAGTGAATACGACGCCATGATTACCAGGTATCTTTCTGAAAACGATGCCTAGCACTCCCATCGACTTCGGGCAGCTATGACTGCCGTGAGAGGACGTTGGCACCTGGTTGCGGCAGGGCAACGGTCTCGTGAAGTCAGAAGGACCAGGGAAGGCATATGCCGGTCCGAAATGGAATTATCTGTTTTTCCCGCCCTTGAGACGGGACCGTCAGGGCTGCCTATGGCCTTGCAAGATCGAGGAGTAACACCATCGCTCAGAAGCCAAAGGGCAACCTTCAGGGGTTGAAACCCAACCAGATCAAGCGGCTTTCCCGCCTGTATCAACGTCAGTTTCCCATGAATGGGAACTACACGAATGAACAAGCCAGAGAATTGGCCGAGTTGACGACTGACATTGGTCGTCAACTCGGTCTTATTGTGGATCGGCAGGGTAAGGTTGTCCTCGTTTTGGTGGGCGACAACCGATCCATATATATTCCTGAATTACCCCGAACCCGAATGGCCTCCGGACGGTTGCGCGGCTTGCGCCTGCTGCATACCCATCTGGGTGAAGAGACGCTTTCACAGGAAGACCTCATGGATATGGTTTTTTTGCGTCTTGACTCGGTGACGGCCATTAATGTTGTCGAGGGCTTTCCGGAAACAGCCCAGGCTGCCCACCTGCTTCCTCCCAATCCCGATGAAAAGAGTTATGAGATATTTTCACCGGTTCGTTGGGATCGTATGGAACTTGATTTGGGGCAGATTGTCGAAGCGCTTGAAGATGAATTCAGCCGACAGTTGGATGCCCGAGACATCGGAACCGAAGAGAATCGTGTGCTTTTGGTCAGTGTGGACAAGACTTCGCGGCCTGTGCAGGAGCTTTCTCTGGAAGAGTTGGCCGAATTGGCTGATACCGCCGGGTTGAAGGCTGCTGGCACGATGATTCAGCGGGTTCGAAAGCAGAATCCGAAATTTATCATGGGGAAAGGCAAGTTGGCAGAATTGGAGGTCAAGGCACTCCAGGCCAATGCTTCGGTCATTATTTTTGATCAGGAGCTGTCTCCGACCCAGATTCGAAACCTGGCCGAGATCACGGAACGTAAAATTTTGGATAGAACGCAGCTTATCTTGGATATTTTTGCTCAACACGCCACCAGCGCCTCGGGCAAGCTCCAGGTCGAGATGGCACAGCTGAAATATACACTGCCTCGTCTGGTGGGCAAGAATCGGGCAATGTCTCGGCTTATGGGCGGTATTGGGGGGCGGGGACCGGGGGAGACCAAGCTTGAGATTGACCGTCGTCGTGCCAATGAGAGGCTGACTCGTCTGAAAAACGAGTTGAAGCAGGTCCGCAAACGTCGCACCCAGACTCGGGAGCGACGGGCCAAGGCCGGATTGCCCATTGTTTCCCTGGTCGGCTATACCAATGCTGGCAAATCGACACTCCTCAATACGTTGACTCAATCCAAGGTGCTCGCCGAAGACAAGCTGTTCGCGACACTTGACCCGACTAGTCGGCGTATTCGTTTTCCTCAGGAGCGGGAAGTCGTTCTGACGGATACCGTTGGATTTATTCGTCGGTTGCCACCGGATCTCAAGGAAGCCTTTAGGGCGACATTGGAAGAATTGGAGTCTGCCGATCTGTTGGTTCTCGTTTGTGATGCCTCGCATCCTGAGGTTGAAGAGCAGGTTGAGGCTGTTCGAGCCATTCTCAGGGAAATGGATCTGGATGAGATTCCAGCCATCCTTGTGCTCAACAAGTGGGATCAGTTGGATGAGGACTCTCGCGAAACCATGCAGAATGTCTTTCCTGAGGGCATCCCGGCAGTTGCTGTGGATCGCCCGACTCTGGAACCTGTCGTCAATGCCATTCTGGAGCGCCTCGGCTAGATTGTTCGGGCTTTTACCGGGAATCTTTGCTGGGGGTTGTTTCTCCTGCGCCTTGCCTGTAAGCTTTGAGGAGTGTCAAGAAGGTCTCTTGCTCTCTGACTTTAACCTCGTGGTGGCTATGATTGACCAGACTGTTATCCATTTTCATATCCCTAAGACAGCGGGAAGCACCATAAATTCCATTCTTGTCCCGGCATTTGATCGAGACGAGGTCTTTTTGTGCGGGGACAATAAGCTGCACTTGAGCCACTGGGAGAGCAATGTTCACTTTGCCGGGCTTTCGCCGGAAGAACAGGCTCCTTTTCGATATATTGCCGGGCATGTTGAATATTTTCTTCTTGAAAGCCTGAGGATGCCGCATTTTTCTTTCCTTTTCCTGCGCAATCCTATTGAGAGGCTTGTCTCTATGTATTATTTCGTCAAGGGACATGAGGGGCATCATCTGCATTCGAAAGTCGTTGATGAAGAATTGACTTTGGCGGAGTTTGTCTCAACCGGTTTGTGGCATGAGTTGGATAACGGTATGTGCAGGCGGCTCTCCGGTGTGGCCAATTCGGTTCCCATCGGTCAGTGTGGAGAGGACGTCCTGCGGCGGGCACAGTATAATCTGGAGAATAATTTTTCATTCATAGGGTTTCAGGAACGTTTTGATGAGTCCCTTTTCCTTCTGCTCTCTTTTCTCGATGCCCTGGATGGGTTGGACTATCAGAGCCAGAATGTGACCGATAAACGAAAGAAAGCCAAACGGATAACGTCTGAGGAGAAAAAAGCGCTTATGGCCGTCAATTCTCTTGATCTTGAACTCTATGCTTTTGGACGTGAGCTTTACAGGAGTCGCTATGCTCCTTTTCTTCAGAAGTTTGCCCGTCCCCTTGAAAGTTTTAAGAAAGCTCTTTCACTCAAGAAAAAAACAGTCTGATCAGGCACACCCCATTTCTTTGTCCAAGCAGGATTGACACGCAGGGTCGAGTTGGTCTTTTTCATAGGAAGAATCGCATTCGAGTGGTTCCACATGAATGGTGACTTCCGACTGTTCCAGGGCTGATTCGATTTCCTTTTCAATCAGACAGCAAAGGTCGTGCGCTCCTAGAACTGACATGGCTCCAGGGACAAGCAAATGAAAATCGATAAATCGGCATGGGCCGGATTTTCGGGTTCGTAATCCATGGAAAGTGGCATCAGCTCCTTGGTGTTTCCTGATAGCTGCCCCAATAATTTGGAGTTCTTCGGGAGGCAGGGCGTCGTCCATCAGACCTCCGATGGACCGTTTGATGAGGCTGATGCCCGTGAAGACGATGTTCACCGCCATGAGGCACGCTATTATCGGATCAAGAATCTGCCATTGCGGGACCAGCAGGATGATTGCAAGTCCTCCGACAAGTCCCACGGATGTCCAGACATCGGTCAGGAGGTGTTTCGCATCAGCCTCCAGGGTAATGGAGTCAAATCGTTTGGCAGCACGGAGCATGGTCTTTGCGGTGCCGTAATTGATCAGCGATGACAGGAGTGCCAGCCCAAGACCTATTCCAAGATGCCCCAGCACCTGTGGATTGTTGAATCTCTCTATGGAGGCATAGGCTATGGCACAGGCGGCGATGATGATCAGGACACCCTCGATTCCGCTTGAGAAATATTCAGCTTTGCCGTGCCCGTAAGTATGGTCGGTATCAGCTGGTCGCATTGCTATGGTTATGACAGTCAGTGCCATAAGTGCGGCTGTGAGGTTGACGATTGATTCCGTTGCATCAGAGAGGAGGCCGACTGATCCGGTCATTCCCCATGCGCCGAATTTAAGCCCCAGTGTCAGAATGGAAGCCATAATGGAATAGATGGCGTATCGCTGTGGTGAATCCTTGAGGCGGGTCGCTCTTCCGGCCATGGGGTGTCCTTTTTTGTTCTGTGAGTAGTTAGTCAGATATTCATGGAAGGTAGGGCGATGCTGAGCACTCGTCAAGGGTGAGAGAAAAACTCTCATGCGAAAAAGGGTGCATGCAAATTGGTTTCGGCACGAGAGAAACCATTTGGAGATACAGTGAGTTCCATATGAGAAAGCCGGAATGCCATTTGGCATTCCGGCTTGTATCTCACGCGGATGGATGGTTAAACTTTAGGCTTGAGCCAAGGGTTCTCTTCTCCCCGAGCAAGCCGGTAAATATTTTCTTTATGCCGCCAGAACAGCAGGAGCATGACGATCATCGCAGCTGGGATGAAGGCAAAATTTCCTGTAAGGAACATGAACACCGGCAGCGACAGTGCCAGTGTCAGAGACCCCATGGACACATGGCCGGAAATGGCAATAGTCACAAGGCACAGCAAAGACGAGAAAATGGTTCCCCACGGCGAGATTGCGAGAAAAGCGCCTATGGTTGTAGCCACGGCTTTGCCTCCTTTGAATTCCATGAAACATGAGAAGGCATGCCCAAAGATGGCGGCCATCAGAATCAGGCTCAGGCCAAAATCGGACTCGATCCAGGATGAGGCCATAAAGACGGGGACAAAGCCCTTCGACAAGTCCAGAACGAGGGTGGCTACACCAAACTTCGTGCCACAGAGTCGGGCGACATTTGTGGCCCCTGTATTTTTGCTCCCATCTTCTCTTGGGTCGATTTTGCATAGTGTTTTTGCAATAAAAAGACCAAAGGGAATGGAACCCAGAACATAGGCGATCACAAGCCAGATGATGACGGACATAAAGTATTTTCTCCCGAATTCTTAATTGATGCGAACTCATACCGTTTATACATGATGAAAGGAAGCCCCTACAACTCGCCGGAAGGGTTATTCTTCCAGTGCTTCACCGATACGGATTTCATTGGTTAACGGGTCAACCCGTGAGAAGTTGATCTGAAATTGTTGGCCTGGGTAGAGTTTGTCCCCCAGCAGTTTCTTGGGTGCCCGGACATTTATTTGAATGTGAGGCATGGCCAATGTGGCCATGGAACCATTGTCCTCCACAACGACAGCGGATTGGAATTCCTTTCGGCGCTGGGCCAGGTAGACCAGCTTCCAGTATCGAGGGCGGAATCGCTGTACAGCACTGACAGACCTGATACGCATGCCGAGATTGAGCGCCAATTTATCCAGTTCCTCAACATCAAGGCGCGGAACACCGCTCATGAGAAAGGAACTGACCTGAGCCATATTGATGAAATCAGTATATCGTCGCAAGGGGGAAGTTATTGGTGCATAGGCAGGAACTGCCAAGGCTGCATGCCGTTTGGGTGTGGTCTCCAGAGTTGGAGGAAGAAGGAGTTTGACCGCACGGAGAATGGCTGCCGGTTCAGTGAAAATTCCGGCGGATTCCTGTGGCAGGGCAATATCCTGTGTTCTGTGGAGAAGCGGGATATCATTCTCTTTTGCCCAGAGCGCCAGTCCCGAGTTGGCAAGGATCATGAACTCACTGATGACCAGCTCGGAGCGGGGGCTTGATTCCTTGAGACTGATTTTCACCTTGGTCTGTGCCCCTTGCCCTTCAAGAGCCGTCACAGGTTCAGGTTTGCGAATGACACAGGCTCCGGCTTCTATCCGGCGTTCGATGAGCTGCTCTGCCAACTGATGTGCGATGACGAGATTCTCATCTGTTCCGGTTTCAATGGCATGGTCCGCATCTTCATATGTAATGTTGGTCTTTATACGCGTCCACCCCAATCTGGGTGTGGTCGATTGAAGGATCCCATTTTCGTCAAAGTGGAATTCGGTGATCAGGGTCGGACGTTTTTCTCCGGCCAGGAGGCTGTATAATCCGGTCCCCAACTGCTCAGGCATCATGTGTGCCGTGCCTTCAGGCAGGTACAGCGAGGTAGCACGGCTCATGACTGCCTTGTCGAGGGGCGATCCGAATTTCCAATGAGCTTCAGGACGGGCCAAAGCTATTTGCAGACGGTATCCTGTTCCATCTTTTTCTATATGGAAAGCATCATCGATATCTTTGGTGGTAATGGCGTCGATGCTCACGAAATCAGTAGAGTCAAAATCGTGTTCATGATTGGAAAAACCATGCTCTATCTCACTGATTTCATTATTATAGGATTGACTCCATTCATTCCCCCACTGGTATTCTGCTTCGTCCAGGAGATAATTGTGGTGAGGAAGCAGGATTCCCCATGATTGGGCAAGCAGCAGCGCGATATGAGGGATATCCGGCAGTCCCTTGCTTATGGCGGTCCATATTTTTCGATCTGTTTCGTCCAGGAGTTCTGCGACCTTACCCTTGAGAATGGCTTCAAGATGGGGTGCTACCTCATTATCAAGGTCAGGGAGTTTGGGTTGACGTCCCTGGCTGAAGGCGGTCCAGAGTTCCTGAAGCAGCGTTTGTCCGGCAGCGATCACAGCCTCCCGTTCTTTCTCTTCCGTCTTTTGACGCATCTTCTGCTCCACTTGCTCCGCGGACCAGATTTCAAAATTGGGGGGTCTGAATTTGAAATGGGTTTTGGCGGTGAGCATGGCTCGACCGAGGGCGGCTACTTCATCCGGCCCAGGCTCCTCCCAGAGGAGTCCGGCAAACCAGGTCAACGGGGCTGTTTCCAGTTCTCCCTGGGCCAACTCCCACAGCTCCATAACATCAAGACCAGCTTGGATTTCCCCACGCCTTTCCTGATGAGTATTCAGGATGTCCTGAACTTCCTGACGGTTGATTTCAGCATGGGCGACCGGTCCCTGCCATGGCAAAAGACGTGACGCCGGGAGTTTGATCTCTCTTTTATTGATGGTCAGGATGCGGAGTTTGCCGGATGCTTCTTCCAGTACCCAGGCCAGTTGTGGTTGGTCGCCGTGCATGAATTCCACGACGGTGCCGGGGCGGACAGTCGGGCTAAGAATCGTCTTTTTCGCCATGTCGCTACTTTATCTTTGAGTGATGTTTGCTGACTTCTACCATGAAAGGGTTGTCAGTGTCAGTGGGCCGGGGTACACAATTGGCATGACTCGGGAAACCATGGAACTTATCGGTATCGTCGCAGGTTTTTGTACCACTGCGTCCTTTTTGCCACAGGTCATAAGGACTTGGAAGTCTCGATCTGTGGATGATATTTCCCTCAAGATGTACATGCTGTTTTGCGTGGGTGTTCTGCTGTGGCTTCTTTACGGGTTTCTGATCGGGTCACTGTCGGTCATTCTTGCCAACTCGGTTACCCTGTTTTTAGCTGGGGCGGTTTTGGTTATGAAAGTCCGTTTTGATCGGGAGAGATAGAGCGCTTCCAATCCTTTTTTTCGAGATGACAGGGCTTCACCGAATCGTGCGTTCAGTGAAGCCTGATGTTTCGTATGCGGCTTGGCTAGTGCTTGAAGGAGCGTTGTCCGGTGAAGACCATGGCAACCTGCGGACTGGCTTCGTTCACGGCAGCAATGACCTCAGAATCACGGATGGAGCCGCCGGGCTGGGCTATGGCGGTAACCCCTTGGTCAATACATAAGTCGACACCATCACGGAATGGGAAGAATCCATCAGAGACGACCACGGAGCCAGGCAAGCCGCCACGAGCTTCCTCGGTGCGTTTTTCTATGTCCGTGAGTTGAGCCTTCATTTCCGGGTCCTTGATAGCTGCCAGTTTCAGTTCGAACAGGGACATGCCTAATTCTTTGGATGACAGCAGATCGGCGTATTTGATGTATGCCTTGGTGGTGGCCAGCAAAACGCAGCCGACGCGGTCCTGCTCTCCGGTCCCAATGGCTGTGGTGACGCCGTCACGCACGAACAGGACGGAGTTGGAAGTCACGCCCGCTTCCACGGCCCACGCAAAGAGCAGGTCTTCTGCTTCCTGCTTGGAAGGAGTTCTCGCCAGGAAGACATTGCCATCCTTTTCGGCCTGGGCCGGGATGAAATCGTCTGTCTTGAGCAGAGCGTTGCGAAAGGAAAACTGGAGAACCATGCCACCATCAGAAAGGGATTTGATATCAAGAAATGGCTGCTGCACAAGCTTTTCCAACTCGGATATCCCAGGGATTTGCAGGATGCGCAAATTCTTTTTCTTTTTGAGTTCTGCCAGGGCATCCGTGTCAAAGTCGGGTGCTGCCACGACTTCAAAATAAACAGAATTGATCAGTTCGGCAGTAGCCAGGTCGAGTGTGCGGTTGACGACGACAGCGCCACCGAATGCGGCAATGCGGTCTGCCTCGAATGCGCGCTTGAGTGCTACGGAAACACCTTCATCCGTCCAGGCCGCACCGCAGGGGTTGTTGTGTTTCAGAATGAGTGCGGCAGGTTTTTGGGAAAGGTATTGAAGAATGTTCAGGGCGTTATCAACATCGGTGAGGTTCGTCTTACCGGGATGTTTGCCTGCCTGGAGCATATGCTCTTCGGTCAGGGCTGACACGAGTCCCTGTCCGGCCCCGATGAATTTGACCCCACCGATTTCCAGATGCCCCTCGACCGGTTCATACAAGGCCGCGGGCTGGTCCGGGTTCTCCCCGTATCGGAGCCCTTTGGTCTCACCGTCTATCTCCCAGGTCCGCTTCTTGAAAGTCAGTTCCTGATCACCCAGTGTCAATTTCAGATCAGCCGGAAACGGATCCTGCTGAAGCGTATGGTACATTTTTTTCAGATCGCTCATGATGGTAACTCCCTGTTGTTCCCTTGAAGGTGGCGGTTAATAGCACAGCTTGCTTCGGCGGGCAATTATTGCATGTAAGCTCTCCCCATCCAATGTGCTGTCACACCGACTCTTATGAATATTATCATTCATCTGACCAGCGCAGTGTGCCAATATGATTTTGAATTGATTTCAGTCTTGGTGTTCATCGAAAGTTTGGTCAGTCATCGCAACGGAGCATTGTCATGAAGCGTTTTCAGGATTGGGGTATGCGCAGTAAGATTGTCAGCTTGTTTCTTGCTTCCTTCTTTTTGTTTCTGCTTGGTATCGTCGGACATTTCATCCCGTTGCTTGGTGATTCCTTGATGGATGAAAAACGCACAGCGACACAAAGTGTTGTCGAAGTTGCCTATGGTCTCATCGACTACTGGGCTGGGCAGGCCTCTTCCGGGGCGGTCTCAGAAGAGCAGGCCAAGGCCGAAGCAATGACCCAGCTTCGCGATGTCCGGTACAAAGGGCAGGAGTATTTTTGGATCAATGACATGAAACAGGTCATGATCATGCATGGGGTCAAACAAGCCTTGGATGGAAAGGATTTAACGAATCTGAAGGATCAGGACGGAGTCTTTCTTTTTCAGGAGATGACAAAAGTAGCCCGCTCTGCCGGAGAGGGGTTTGTGAGCTATCGTTGGCCCAAACCCGGATCAGAGAAAGCTGTGCCGAAAGTGTCCTTTGTCAAATTGTTCAAGCCATGGGGGTGGGTCATCGGCAGTGGTATCTATGTTGATGATGTCGATGCTCAGGTGTCACGGTTGAGTTGGACGATACTTGGTCCGACGCTTGCGGGCATGCTCTTGTGTGTTCTCGTGGTCTTATACGTGACACGAAGTATGGTCCGTTCTTTGGTGGATGCGGTGAAGGTCACGAATTCAATGGCCAAGGGAGATCTTACTCGTAATTTTGCGTCGGGCACGAAAGATGAAGTGGGGCAATTGGCTTCGGGGATGCAAAACATGCTGAAGGAATTGCGACGGGTCGTGGGTGACGTTACGCTCGCCGCGCGGCAGGTGACCGAGGGGAGTGGGGAATTGGCTTCCTCTGCCATTGAGTTGTCCCGAGGGGCCACAGAGCAGGCTACGAGTGTTGAAATGGTTTCATCTTCCATGGATCAGATGACTGCCAGCATCGAACAGAATGCCGAGAATGCCCAAGCCACCAACCGTATGACCAACAAGGCCGCAGACGACACGGAAAGTGGCGGTATCGCTGTAGCCAAGACGGTTGAAGCCATGAAGCAGATTGCTGATAAGATATTGATTATCGAGGAAATTGCACGACAGACTAATTTACTTGCCTTGAATGCGGCTATCGAAGCGGCGCGGGCTGGGGAGCATGGTAAGGGCTTTGCCGTAGTGGCAGCAGAAGTCCGCAAGCTTGCAGAGCGGTCCGGCAAGGCTGCTTCGGAAATTAGTGAATTGTCCAGTTCCAGTGTGCGGGTAGCGGAAGAAGCCGGATCACTGCTCAAGCAGATTGTCCCTGATATTCAAAAAACAGCGGAGCTTGTCCAGGAAATCGCCGTAGCCAGCGATGAACAGAGCAAGGGGGGCGAACAGGTCAACAAGGCAATTCGGGCTCTTGATTCAGTCATCCAGCACAATGCCTCCGCTTCCGAGCAAGTGGCGTCAACGGCGGAAGAATTATCCGGCGAGGCAGTACAATTGCAAAAATCCATCGCTTTTTTTAAAATAGAGCAAAGGGAAGCCTCGTTTCAAACCAGACCAGTGACAGTGACGAAAACTCCGTCAACGAGTTCTGTGGACAGTGAAGGTTTCAAGACTTCTCTGGCGCCGACTGCTTCTGGTACGACAAATTCTGGAGTGGCTCTGGATTTGGGAGATGATGACGCTGATTTTGAACGGTTCTGAGTTTCATGCGTTTTTGTAAGTCTTGGCGCCTGGGGAGAAGGCGTTTTTCGGATACATGAAAATGATGAGCCAATGTGTCAGAAAAGAGTTGTTTGCGCTTCAAGAGGACTCTTTTATTGTGTTTTATCCTTGATGGGCGTATTTATGATTCATCCTCATTCCTCATTGCATACGGTTGTTTCCGCGTGAGTTTTTCAGGAGAAGAGGGCTAACTTTTCGGAGGAATGCGTGAAAATAAAATATCGTCTGGTCGGTTCTGTCTTTCTTATTTTCCTTATTATCGTGGGTATGTTCACCGCGACATGGATTGTAACCTCAAGCCAGCGAAACGACAGTTTGGTTATTAACCTGGCCGGTCGGCAACGAATGCTCAGTCAGAAATTGGCCAAGGAGACTCTGGCTTTCGGAAGCAACCCTTCCGAGGCTTTGAAGGAACAGACTCATTCGACCATTGAAGTTTTTGAAGCGACTCTCTCTGCCCTCAAGGAATCGGGGAGTGCTCCATTGACCCTTGATCCTGCCGGGACCAAAGCCGTCTTACCCAAGGCAAGTGTTGCCGTTCATGGTCAGCTCGTCAAAGTGAAAAGCCTCTGGGATCAATATAAGAAGCATGTTGAGAACGGGTTGGATTCGGGAAGCCCGGAGGTCCTCACGCTGACTTCGCAGAGTGTCGAGGTTCTCAAGGCCATGAATACCGCTGTTGTCATGATGCAGGCCGAGTCCGAAGGCCGAGTCGTCACTTTGTTGGTTACCCAGGGTGTGTGTGTCGGCATTGGAGTCCTTTTGGTGCTGCTGGTACTCTTTTTTCTCAATACCAAAGTCACGACACCGCTCTCAAATCTCCAGGCTTTTTCCGGGGCCATAGCCAGAAATGACCTTGATGCACAGATTGAAGGGACATATACGGAAGAGCTGCTGGCGCTCAAGGAATCCATACAGACCATGGTCGGCAACCTTAAGGCCAAGATGCAGGAAGTGGCAGAGAAAGGCGATCAGGCTGAAAAGAACGCAGCCCAGGCGCAACGGGCTGTTTCGGAGTCCGAGACCAAGCAGAAACAGATTCAGGAGCTTCTTGAATCCATGTCAACTGCCGCTGCCAAGGCGAGTGAAATTTCCAGGAATGTTGCAGCCTCAGTCAGTGAACTGGCCTCTCAGGTGGATGACGTGAGTCAAGGCACAGATGTTCAGCGGGATCGTATGGCCGAAACAGCCACGGCGATGGAAGAAATGAACGCCACGGTGCTTGAGGTGGCTCATAATGCTTCCAATGCGGCGAATTCGGCAGCCCAGGCTCGACAGAATGCGCAGACCGGCGCAGATGGCGTGCGAGCAGCGGTTACCTCCATTGATGCCATCCGTGTGCAGATATTGGATTTGAATGATTCCATGAGTCAGTTGGGAGAGCAGGCGGAAAGCATCGGGAACATTATGGATGTGGTTTCGGATATCGCGGATCAAACCAACCTTCTGGCATTGAATGCAGCAATCGAAGCGGCGCGGGCAGGAGATGCAGGCCGAGGCTTTGCCGTTGTTGCAGACGAAGTGCGTAAGTTGGCGGAAAAAACCATGCAGGCGACCAAGGAAGTCGGAAACGCCGTTCATACCATTCAGGAACAGGCAAGAAGCAATATAACTGCTGTGGAATCCTCGGTAAAAGATATTGTCAAATCCACGGAAGCGGCTACCGAATCTGGCCGATTCATGAATGAGATTGTCAGTATTGTGGGCGAGACTGCCGGGATGGTCGAATCCATCGCCGCTGCTTCCGAGGAGCAGTCCGCCGCCAGTGAGGAAATCAATCAGGCAGTGGCCGATGTGACTCATGTTGCCACGCAAACGGCCGAGGGAATGACGCAAGCTTCACGGAGCCTGGATGCCATGGCCGCTATGGCATCGGACCTTGATCTGGTTATTCGGGATATGTCCGGCGAATCCAATGCCATGCTCAACGCCAATATCAAGACTCTTGAACAGATAGAGTCCGAGCTGAAGGCGGACGGCCTCCAAATGTCGAATCGCCGGGGGCTTCATGCAACCGATCCCAAGGGAATGATGCAGTGGACTGATGATCTTTCGACGAATATCAGGGAAATCGATGAGCAGCATATCCGGCTGATTGACCTGATCAATGCTTTGCATAAAGCCATGAGCGAAGGCAAGGGGAAAGGTGTCCTCTCATCTATTCTTGACGACCTCAAGGATTACACCGTTTTTCATTTTTCCAATGAGGAATCCATGTTCGAGGAGCATGGGTATCCGCAAACGGAAAATCATATGAAAGCGCACAAGATGTTTGTGGACAAGGTTATTTCCTTCGAGCAAAAAATTCTGTCAGGCAAGGCCTCTGTGACTCTTGAAGTCCTTGATTTTCTCAAAGATTGGCTCGTGAAACATATCAAGGGTGTGGATCAGCAGTATAGCGCGTTCTTTAACAGGAAGGGCATCTATTAGGAATGCAAGCAACACCAAAGCGCCTCCGGTCTTCTGGATCGGAGGCGTTTTTGCGTTGGCGGGTCGTTCATAATTTTGCTATGGATTGAGTCCCGGTGTTTGCGCCGAGGTTAATGCAAGGAAAGAACATGTCAGAGAGTTATTTGGAAAAGGCACTATTGAAACTGGCTCGTCAGATCAATGCGTATGACGAAGCTTCACTCATGAGCTTGTGGGATAAGTACGCAGAAAAAGTAGCGAATTTTGAACCTACCAAGCGTTGGGAAGAGTCTGTTCTCATATTCAATCTCATTCAGTCCACACGCATGAAGAATCAGCTTTTCAACTATAATTGGGCACAGTCGCGTATGCCCAATGATCCACCCATGGGACTGGACCTTGCTGCACTGACAGCGCCGGAGCCGACGCTGGGGTCTGCTGATGACAGGGAAGATTGTGAGGAATCCTCCAATGGATGCCAGAGTGATGCCCCGGTCTCGAAACAGGACCGCAGGGGAAAGTTGCTGACTCTCACCCCGAAAAACAGGAAATAATTCAATCCTCACCGGAGTTGACAGACGATCGGAATTGTATTTACGGATGATAACCGTTTGTGCGTGTCAATTTCGCCGGGGTGATTTGCCCGGCTATTCAAGGAGCAATAACATGGCCAATATTGTGGTTTTCGGCTCTCAGTGGGGAGACGAAGGCAAAGGCAAAATCGTCGACATGCTGGCGGAGGATGCCAAAGCTATCGTCCGTTTTCAGGGCGGCAACAACGCCGGTCACACCCTGGTGGTGGACGGCGAAGAGTGCATTCTGCACCTGATCCCTTCCGGTGTCCTGCATCCCGGCAAGCAGTGTCTTATCGGCAACGGCGTGGTCCTGGACCCGTTCGTTTTCTGCCAGGAGCTGGACAAGCTCGGAGCCAAGGGACTCGATGTGAGCGAAAACCGCATGATGATCAGCAAGAAAACGCATGTCATCATGCCATATCACTGCCGGATGGATGCGGCTCGTGAAGCCGCGAAGTCCGAGGATGGCAAGATCGGTACAACCGGTCGCGGTATCGGTCCTTGTTACGAGGACAAGATGAATCGCTGTGGTATCCGTGCCGGTGATTTCGCAGACCTTGATTTGTTGAAAAAGAAGATCGCCGCTGCTCTGGAAGAAAAGAATGTCCTTTTTCAGCATCTCTATGGAGCTGAGCCCATGGATGTGCAGGCTGTCTATGATGAAGTGCTGCCAGTTGCGAAAAGACTTGTCCCGTACCTCGGTGATGTCTCTTCCGCTATCCAGGATGCTGACGGAGCTGTCTTGTTTGAAGGGGCTCAGGGAACGCATCTGGATATCGACCACGGAACGTATCCTTTCGTGACATCATCCAATACTGTCACTGCCAATGCCGCATCGGGTTCCGGCTGTTCGCCGCGTGATCTGGAGCGGATCATCGCGATTGTCAAGGCGTACACCACTCGTGTGGGAAGTGGCCCTTTCGCAACTGAGTTAATGGACGAAGACGGTTCGTATCTCCAGAGCAAAGGGCATGAATTCGGAGCGACAACAGGGCGTAAACGTCGCTGCGGATGGCTTGATCTAGTCGTGCTCAAGGAGTCGGCCCGTCTGAATGGTCCGACGGAATTGGCTATTACCAAACTGGATGTCCTGTCCGGCTTGAAGGAACTCAAACTCTGTGTGGCGTACGAATACAGGGGCGAACAGATCGCCTACCCGCCGCAGGAGCAGAATGGTATGGCGCATGTCACACCTGTCTATGAGACCATGCCCGGTTGGGATGAAGATATTACCGAAGCTCGCTCCTGGGATGATCTGCCGGAGAATGCTGTCAAATACCTGCGCCGTATTGAAGAGATTTCCGGCGTGAAAGTTGGCATCGTCTCTGTCGGACCGGATCGGGTGCAGACCTTCTAGATGAGGAGAATGCGATGACACTGATCGGAGATCCGTTGGCTGCCCTGACTGGGCAGAAATATGCGATCGACCGGCTCAACGCCATTGCTCACGATCCTCCCCAATCCATAGTTATCGAAGGGGGCGATGCGGACAGCCGTGTCGCCCTCGCTCTGTACTGGGCCATGAGGCTCAATTGTTCGTCCGGGACTGTGCCGTGCGGCAGTTGTGCCGCTTGCAAGCAGATTGCAGAGCAGGCTTTCAATGATCTTCTTTTCTTTGATGGGCGGGACGGATTGATCAAGGTTGAACCGGTTCGGTCCATGCGCTCCACATGGGGGCAACCGCCCAATGGTGACGGTTTCCGCGTGACCATTTTTGCCGAAGCGCAGATGTTCATGACCGAAGCAGCCAACGCCCTTCTGAAATCATTGGAGGAACCTCGCCCGGGCAATGTCTTTGTCCTTGCTGCTCCTCAGCGGGAACGGCTCCTTGAGACCCTTGTGTCCCGGTCATGGGTTGTGACCTTGGCATGGCCTGATATCAGGGTGAATTCCCCTGAAATATCAGAGTGGGTTTCCGCGCTCATTCATTTCTGGGGGTCTGGCAGAGGATGGTTTGAACGAACCTCTGCCAAAGGGGCAGTAGACAAGGGACTTGCCATGCAGGTTGTCCTTGGAATGCAGCGCGAGCTTCGGGAAGCCCTTTCCGGTTCCTGCTCCACACAACTCTCAGCCTCCCTTGCCCAGTCTTTTGATCTCAAGCGATTTCGTCGGCTTGGCCTCGTACTTGATCAGGCCCAGGATGCCTTGAATACTCAAGTCCCGGTGAATCCTGCCATGGTGTTGGATTGGGTCGCGACACGGATGATCTGATCATGATCATAACACCTTATTGTGCCCATGAAACAGATGCGATCGTTGATCTTATTACATCTATCCAGATCCGGGAATTTGGAGTTGCCACTTCAGCGGAAAAACAACCTGACCTTCGTGATATTTCCAATTTTTACCAACATGGAGCCGGAAACTTCTGGCTTGCTTTCATTGATGACGAGCTTGTAGGCACAATTGCCCTCAAGGATGTCGGGGATAGAGTGTGCGCTTTGCGCAAAATGTTCGTGAAAAAGGCATATCGAGGCAAAACACCTGGCGTTGCACAGCAACTGATGCATACTCTGCTGGAGTGGGCAGAAGGGCACGGCACCCGTGAAATTTATCTTGGAACAGTCGATGCGTACCATGCAGCCCATCGTTTCTATGAAAAAAACGGTTTCCGAGAAGTCTCTCATGATGCTGTGCCGAATTCGGTTCCGTTCATGGATGTGGATGTGAAGTATTATCGGTATCGGTTTTAAGGTCCAAGGAACCCTTTTTCCTCGTCCCTTGGCAGGCCTGTGCTGCCAGAGTCCACTCTTTTCTTTGCCCGATCGATGCCTGCCGTGTCTTTGTGGTGTCCCTGTTCTTCTTCATTTTGGGAGTTTGAGAAGAGCGGCACTCTCGTAGGCACTTGCTGATTTTTTCGTTTATATCAGATTGATCCTTTTGCATTGCGCACCCTTAGGGATAAAGAGAAGCATCTCAGGTGTTTCTGATACGGGCTGTGCAAGATTCTTGTCGAGGAAAGCCGATGGGTGGTCTTCAAACTCCCTGCCGGGTGAGAGAAAGGTCTTGCAGAACATTTCTCCCCAGTTCGTGGCGTATACCACCGCGACTTCTTCAATCTTATTGCTTTCCGGCGCGGCGGTCAGGTTCAGGATGATAAAGGCGCGGGTAACCCGTTCTGCATCCAGTCCTTCATTTATATCCGGTTCAAATGTTTCCTCAAAGGGGAAAAAATCATGCATGGCGGGCATCAGTTTTTGTAGATCGGCCACGGAGAGGGGGGCTATGGTTCTGTCGGCCTGAAGCAGGCTTTTGGGGTTATAGAGACGGTTGGCGAGGAGCCATGCCAGCATGACGACAGGATCACCGCTCCGGTGCAGGAGTTGGAGGGACTCTGCAGATTTTTTTGTCTCGGCCAAAGAACCGCCACGGACGACCCATATAGGTCTTTTCCCGAAGGCCTTTTGGGCTGTCATGTGCAGAATGGGGAACCCGTCGCTCCCGGTATCCATAAATGGAACACGCATGATCTTATTCTTTTTCTTGGAAAAATTAGAGGCGATGCGACGTCCCATGCGGGTCAGATCTTCCGGGTTGATCAAGACGCGGGAGTCGTCCCCTTCTGTCAAAGTTCCTTGTATCCTCTTGTAAGTATTGACCATGAAATGCCGGACTGATGATCCCATTTTCAGTGATTTTTCAAAGGACCATTTCTCATTGGTATTGCATATCTTGTCCGGCGAAATGATTTCTTTGCCGAACATGGCCTCCACGAGGCTGGCGTCTTCGAAGCGGGCGGGCAATCCTCTGAAAAAAGGGATATCGCAGAGGTTGGCCTTGAACATGAAGGATTCCGTTAAAAGGCGTGCGACTTCCTTATCTCCATGCGTGTGATAGAATCGGCGCAGGGTATTGAAAAGAACAGCGTAGGGATCGGTTTGTTTGACCCCTCGACGGTGCAGAAAAAGACTGTGTTTTATCCTGTCGCATAATGGGAGAGGAAGTGTTTCTGTATCAGCATAGGTCTCAAGTAAGCCGAGTTTGAGGACCGATTTGAAAGGGGAATGGACCGCCTTGACCATCTGCCAGAGGGACCCTCCGAAATATTCATCAGCCGGAACCGGGGCAAGATACCCGAAATCTTCAAGCCTGGGGCGTCCTGTCAAGGGGTAACGTCTCGCTGCCTGGAGGCATTCATCGTAGGTCTTTTTGTCTGCACCTGCCGGTGTCACCCACCATGCCAAATTTTTTCCTGCTATGCGCAGGGCTGTCCTGTAGAATTCTTCCTTGAGAAGCAGAGCCTGGGCAGAGCCGGAGCTTTCCTCGTCCCCGGCAGAAAAAATATTGGCTCGAACATCGTCCATTCGCATGGGGAAGAAGTGTGCTTCGAGGCCAAATTCACTTTCGGCCCACAGTCCGAGGGCATCAAGTTTTCGTTTTAATCCAGCTTCGGCCGCCAAATCGATGTCTCCATCGTAGCATACCCAGCAATCAATATCGGACTTGGCCGTCTGTGCCACGGTTCCGAGGCTCCCCATGGCGTAAACCGCGAGAATGCGGACGGTCGGCTTCGTTTGGGAGTGTTTGTGAGTCGGGAAAAATTGCTTGCTGAGTTCAAGAGAAGTGAGACACGGAGTATACCCCCATACTTCGCAAGACGGGACTCCTCTGAGCGAGAATTTTTTTTCGAATACCGTCGTGTCGAGCAGATAGGGAAGGAGACGCAGGTAGACCTGCTTTTCGCGTTCCAGCCCTGCTAATGCTCGGGCGAGCCTGGCCCGGTTGAGTGTCAACATGCGTTCTTCCCTGCGCAGAAAGGACATTTCTCGAGACCATGAGCGCATTATTTGGGCTGCTGCTTCATGGGAAAAAGCCGAAGAATCCGGCAACGGGACCCCTTTGGCTTTATTGGTCAGCTTTGCAAGGTGGCGAAGCTCATTGCGGAGCAGGAGGACGTGAGACAGGTCGGAATGAGTCACCGCACAGCTCTGGACCGTGGCTCCCGGCATATCCACAGCGGCAAATGATGAATTATACATTGTAACGGAATACAGAACAGAGTTGGGGAATTCTACTCCCTTGAGTGTGGAGTCGGCGATGTTTGTGGCGGAGAAGTCAACGTCTTCGAATCTACTGGTTTCTATGGTGGTTTGATGGAGGGTGCTCCCCGCCATGACCGAGGAGGTAACGCCGACCTGGGAGAGAGTGCATGTCAGGAATACCGCTCCGGCCAAGGTGCAATTGCGGAATCGGCAGTGGGAAAAAGTGCATCTGCTGAAAACTGTATCGGTGAAATTGCAATCATTGAAGGAGCATTTTGAAAAAGTGATGTCACTGAAGTGTGCACTCGTGAAATCCGTGACAGTGCAGATGCTGCCGCTGTGGCTTCCCCCGGAGAAGATGACATTGGTAAAATGGCTGGATGCAATTTTTGCCCTGATGAATCGGATGTCGGCAAGTACTGAATCCGTCAGGTCGAGATCCGTCATCTCCACACCATCCAGTTCTTCGGCTCGAACATGAGAGCAGTTGAGATCGAGATTTTTGAATGTATTGAACTTGGGAAGCAATTTTTCCAGTGTCTTTTTACGTGGGCCGAAAAGTCGGGAGAAGAATCCTGGTTGGGGACATGTCTCTTTTTCCGTCGCAGGTAAAGGGGATTGATTGGTCTCCTGAACCAGTGAAGGAAAGGTTTCACTGGTCACTGTTCCTGTTCGGGCCAGGCTTGCCACAAACTGTGGGGCAATGGCGATCAGGGCAGAGAGTCCTTCTGATTCAGCATGCTCCCGTTGTATTTTCGGGAGAGCAGCCAGAAAGGATTTGTAGGCCGTATCTCCAAGCATGGGGATACGGCTTATGGTCGTTTGCCGCAGTGAAGGCATTTTCATGTACAGTGTCGCCAGCAGTTTTCCTGCTGCCGGAGCCTGTTGGTCTATGATCCCGTCCAGGCATGGGGCTGTCAGTTTTCCTTTCGATGACTTGAGAACGCTCAGGAACATATCCAACACCTCGCTGTTCCTGGCTTCTGCTACCTGGGCGACTGTCCGCAAAGCGAGTTTGGTGGGAGCGAATGTCTCTGTTTTCAAGGATCGCGACAGTTCAAGAGCATAGTACGGATCGTTCAACGCCAGTATTATATGGCAAAGAACCGAGAGTTTGACTGTGTTGCCACCTTTCTTGAGCGAATTGGACAGCCACACTTCAAAAGATGAATGCATCAGAACTTGTCGGGCAGGAAAAGCCAGAATTTCTCCTTGCTCTCCTAAAGACGCTATAAAGGGGGTCAGTTCTTCGGGAGGGGCCGTCGAAACAGAGGCCATAAGCGCGTCAAGCCAATCAAGTGTTTGCTTGTCATGGTTTCCCGGATAGCTGAGCAGCATTTCGTGTCCGAGCGCAAGCCTGTCGCCTGCTGGAGTGGAGGCGAGCATGGCTGCGAGTTCGCGAAGAGCGATTGAACGGCTATGAATGAAACGGGCCGCGAGAATTCTGGCAAATCGACCGGACCGGAGTAGGGCGCGCAAGCATGCCTTGATGGTCCTAGGGTCTTTTGACACCTGAATGATTTTTGAAAAATTGAGGGCTGTTTCGGAAATCGGTCCGGCATCGCCCGCTGTCGGGGGGCTGATTGAAAGAACTGTCTTGATGTAAGTGTCCGCAAGGATATCAATGTCGGACATACCTTGAGACGCCGTGTTGAGCGCATAGGTTCGCACGACTGACGCGATGTCGGAAACTCGGCTATTCACTTCCGGCATAGAGGGCTATCTCTTTCATCATAGTTCTTTATAATGCAGTGAATTGGATGCCAAGTCAAAGTCCTTGGCGGTTGTTTGCATGAGAATTTTCCACATCATCGTTCTGGGAGGCACAAGAGAAGACAGTGCTGGGGAAAATGAGAAATCATGCGGGTTAAACTGCCGTTTAAAAAACAAAAAGACTTTGACTCATCATCTAACATGACCTATCGTGCCCAACTATTATTATATCGTCCGAAAGCTCCGGTCTTCAACCAACCGTAGGAATGAATTTATGTATACATTGCGAACTCTTCCAGGAGATGATGTCCGCCAGATCATGTGGCGCTTCGCTGATCGTTTCGACCTCCAAATGTCTGTCCAGTCTGCCCGTTCAATTGCTCGAAGTGTCGTCGCCAAATTGGTGGCGGAGGGGGCGCGTAATACCCATGAGTGGACTGAGCAGAAAGATGAACTGCTGACTGCCTTTGATCAGTCCGGTCTGACGGCTCTGTTCATGGACCCGCACCAGGGCGGGTTTATTGAAGGTCCAAAAAATTTGGCTTTGGCGCTGGTTGCTTTTGAGCTGTCTTGGGTGGACGCGGGAGCGGCGACGTCTTCGTTGGCATCCAATCTTGCCTTGGCTCCGATCCATGAAAAGGGCACGAGCGAACAACGTGACTACTATATGTCCAAATGTGTGCCTCCTCAGCCCGGTGAGGAAAGAGAAATCTGGCGTGGCGCATTTGCCCTGACCGAGCCATTACCATACATCGGGGTGGATACAGGGGTGCTGTGTGGCAAGGCCACAGTGGCGGACTGGAATGAAGGCGAAGAGCCGATGCTCCAGATCGACAAGCGCGGCAGGTTTATTACCAACATGGATTTTGCAAATTTTGTCACAGCGGCTGTCGAGTCCAATGACGAGCGTATCAAGGGAACCTTCATGATCATTCTCGAAGAGGGTGATGAGGGTATTTTCGACCGTGGCGCTCCTACCTTGAAAATGGTCCATCAGCTTTCCTCGACCCGCGATCCTGTCTTGAATCTCAAAGTCCCTGCGTCCCGCATTATCGGTGGCTATGAAGTTGTCGACGGCGTGATTGTCCCCAAATACAATCATTCAGAGATCATCGGTGCGGTTTTCCATCGGACCCGTATCCCGGTGGGACTGATGACCTCTGCCAAGCTTTTGTCTGCCGTGGAGCCGGTTATTCGCTACCATCGCAACCGCTTTAGAGGTGGTGATGCCGCCAAGGAAGGTTCTCCCCGTTATGATAAGGGGCTTCAGAACAATGAGGATGCGCTGCAACGTCTGGTCGATATCTGGGCATCTGGAGAAGCCGGATGTTCCCTGGCTTTTGCCGCCTCCCGTCTGGCCGATGCTTTCGACCCCATCGAAAAGGCCAAGGAAGTCCACTTCGAAGCCGAGGGTGTTACTTCTGCCCGGAAACAGATGGTTGCCTTGCGCAAGCTCAAGGATCAGGTGTTTGAATTCATTGATCTGGAATATGCTCCTGAAGCAGAACGCGACCAGGCTCGCTATGTGGCCCTAAAAAAGGAGCCCCTTGTTTCTTACGCCTATATGGAGGCTTTGGCCGGGATTCTGAATCCCGGCGTCAAGTTGTGGAATACCGGTGTCGGCGCAAACATGATGCGTGAGGCCGTCGCCCTGGTCGGCGGATATGGTATTACCGAGGATTGCCCCGGATTTCTGATGCAGAAGTGGACAGACACTCAGCTTGAAGCCACTTATGAGGGACCGGAGGCGGTGCAACGTCGCCACATGACTATGACCATGACTTCCGAAGTCTTTCAGCATATCCTTTCAGCCTGGATCAGACAGATGAAGGCAGCCGGAGCGACTGTCCCCGGTCTGGGCGGGTATGTCCTCGCCTCTGCCATGGAACTGTGGCAGTGGACTTTCAAGCATCTTCAGACTGCCAAGGACGATGATGGACGCAAGCTTTTCCATAGCAAACGTCAGGGTGTGACCTTTGCTCTGGCTGATGCCCTGGGGTGGCTGCTTGGTCCCTATTTTCTGGCGACAGATGTCATGGAATTGATCGAGAAAGGTCCCATGGCTCCGACGCTTGCAGAGGGACTTGACGATCTGACCGGTTTCTACAAGGACCTCTGTCACATTCAGTCAGCCCGTGCCGCAGGTGAAGTGGCACGAATCTGTACGGAACTTGTCTACGGGTTCAACACATGTCTGTGCCCAAAATCAGATGGAACCATCGCTGAAAAATGCGAGCCTGAAACCAAAAGCCCGTCTGAGTGCTCGCCTGACGGTCAACTTGGAGACCAGTCCAAATGCTCTCGGGACGACCTCAAGGCCTTCCGGCGACTGAAGGCTACGGTGGATATGTGCATGGCCGGGTCTCGTTCTGCCAAGGACAGGGCCGGGAATGCTCTGGGTGAAGTCATGATCCCCGAAGCCCTTGATTATCCTCTCGGGTAACATGAAGAGAATACCATGGGAGAATTCGTCATAGGCGATTTCTCCCATGGCCCTTTCTGACCGGAGAGCCTTTTGGGTACAGGTTGGAAAACCCAGATGGGGAGCACACTTTGAAACGCCGCACTTCTTCTGCCCACGGCAGGAGTTTTCCTGCGGCGTCCTATACATTTTGGAGGATTGCGAGATCATGTCGGTATGGTTTCGATTCCTCTCAGGATTGCCGGAGGCAAATGACATGAGTGATCAAACGGAAACGATGGAAATGCCACGCGCCGAGATGGAAACCGATATCGTCTGTGTTGGCTTTGGCCCGGCTGCCGGCGGGTTTCTGACGACTCTGACGCGTGGACTGATGAATGACGACGGGACGCCTGTGGCTGAGTCCAAAGCAATGCCTGGTATGCCGCCTCAGGTTATCTGCTATGAGCGTGCGGATGACATCGGTTTTGGTGTCTCCGGTGTCGTGACAAAAGGCCGTTCCATCAAGGCAAGTTTTCCGGATCTTGATCTTTCTCAAATCCCCATGGCCCATGAGGTGACCGAGGAAAAGATTCTTTACCTGAAGGACCCCGTGGGGGCCAGTCGCCGTCCGACTGCTTTCAAGGTGGCCGACTCGTTGTTGGGGCGGTGGATGAAAGACGATGCATATGAATTGCCATATATTCCATCTTTTCTCGAAAAACATCCGGGCATGATTTTTTCTCTTGGCCAACTCAATCAGTGGGTCGGCAGTAATCTGATGTGTACAGGAATGGCCCAGATATGGCCTTCGAGTCCGGTGGCGCAACCGCTTATGGATGGCAAGGCCGTCAAGGGGGTGCGCATGGTTGATCAGGGTGTGGAGAAAGATGGAACTCCCGGTGGTGGATTCATGCCCGGTATGGATATGAAAGCTGCGCTGACAGTCATTGCGGATGGTCCGGTCGGTCCGGTTGGGCAGTCTCTTGATCAAGAGCTCGGTCTTCCTGAAGGTCATCACCAACGAGAGTGGGCCGTCGGTATGAAATGCGTGGTGGACCTGCCCGAAGGGTGTGACTGGAAGCCAGGGACGGTGTTGCATACCATTGGCTATCCTGAGCCTGAAATTTTTGGATTTTTGTATGTCTATCCCGGTAATGTGGCTTCTTTGGGAATCTTTGTTCCGTCCTGGTTCGACAATCCGGTTCGGACCGCATATCGGTACATGCAGCATTGGATGCTCCACCCGTATTTATGGAAACGGCTCAAAGGCGGCACCATGCGTTCTTGGGGGGCAAAGACCTTGGCTGAATCAGGCAAGGCCGGAGAACCTTTTCTCGTTGGTGACGGGTTTGCCCGCATCGGTGAAGGGTCCGGTTCCACGAATGTGTTGACCGGCTCCGGGGTGGATGAGGCGTGGGCCACTGGGGTTCAACTCGGCGAGGCCGTGTTGGACCTGCTCAAGGAAGGCAAGGACTTTTCTCGCGAAAACCTTGAAGCGACATATGTTGCCAAACGCCGAGCTTCGTGGGTGGAAGCGGAGGCCAGGGTTGCGGAGAAGTCCCGAGACGGCTTTACCAAGGGCGTGCTTCGCGGCTTCCTGGGCATGGGGTTAACCGGTCTGACCAATGGAATGTTTTCCATGCCTGGAAAATCAGTTAAGCCGCAGGATCGCATCCCGACCATTGAAAAGTATTACAAGGGGTATATAGACGAAGACGAGATTCAGGAGATTCGTTCCGAGTGTACCCGAAAGGGGAGCAGTCTTCATGATGCTCTCATGGACCGTGTGGGGTGGCCTGAAATCCCGTTGGACGGAACTTTACTGGTCTCGCATCAGGATGCCTTGCTTATGGGGGGCAAGGTGCAGGCCAATCATGGCTATGGTGATCATGTTCGATTTGCCGACCTCCAAACCTGTCGGACCTGTCGGGAACAGGTGTGTGTCGAAGCGTGTTCCGGGCAGGCCATTTATACCAACCCTGAAGGTGGTACGCCTCTTTTTGATCGGGAAAAATGTGTCCACTGTGGTGCGTGTATGTGGAATTGCAGCAAGTCCGATCCCAAGGGTACGGAGAGGACGAATGTGAAGTTCCGTGCCGGTTCCGGCGGGCTGCATTCTGTCGAGAATTAGTTTATAGGCAAAGTCTCTGTCTGTGCCCCGCCCCTGGCACTGCGTCATCTTTGTGATGATCTTTCAGTCTGTGGTGGGATGCTCAAGGCAGATGACCGAGTTGACGTTATAGAAATGAAAGACGATGCGTGATGAAGTGTCACTCGATTCGTTTTCGAATGACGGCGCGGGGAAGCCAGTGCGCTGTCTATGAATTCCAAGGAGAAAAATAGTATGAGCACCGATTTTCACATCGTGGTCTGCGGTTCCATTGTCCCGGACCCGCTTCAGACGCTCACCCCTCAGGATGGCCCCACCGGGCCGGTTTTGCAGAATGAAATGATGCTTCCGGCTGTGCTTGACCCTTGGGCCGGGCACGCTTTGTATGAAGCCGCCAATCTGGCCGCAAAGAATCCCGGCAGTCAGGTCTGGCTGGTGAGTCTTGGTCCCAAGGCCAAGTTGCAGCAGGTCATGATGGCTGTTTCTCAGAAAGCGCCATTTCAGCTTGTCGTGGCAGACGGGTCTGCATCCGGTTTTATGGATAGCTACGAAACTGCTCAAGCCCTGGCTGACACCATTGATGGCATTGACGGTCTGGATAAATCAAAAATGTTGCTTTTCGGTGGCTGGCAGTCTGCTTCTCGCGGTTCTGGCGCGGTCATGCAGATGATTGGAGAACTGCTTGGTGTGACTGAGCAGTTTCAGGGAGTGGACAAGGTCACTGTCGGCGACGATGGTTCCATTGAAGTTCTGGAGCGAGTGGAAGGCGGTGCCTACCAAAAATCAGTGGTAGATGCCGCTCCCGCTGTTTTCGGATGGGCCACTGGCGAACTTCCCGAGCCTCCCAATAATCCGCAGATTGGCATGCAGAACATGCAGAGAAACATGCCAGCCTTGCAGCAGGCGAAAGCAGCTGATGTTTTCGCCTCTTCGTTGAAGTTTGAAGCCGTTGAAGTTCCGCAGCAGCGCCGTGAGACTCGGGTGGTCAAGGATGCTTCGGTCGAAGATATGGCCAAAGAAATTGCTGAATGGCTCAAGGCCTAGGGAGTAAGCATGAGCACAATACTGTATATTGCACACACTGAATGCGATGGCACTTTGAGCAAAGTTGCCCTTGAGACCTTGTCTGCTGCCAAATCCCTGGCAGACGGAATGGATGCCGAGTTGGCTGTGGGGCTTGTCGGGGCAGATATCGTGGCTGCAGCCGATTCCATCGCTGCCTGTGGCGGCACTTTTTACGGCGTCACCGGTCCTGAGTTTAACGATGGTGTGTATTCTTCCGATCTCGCTGCTATCGAAGCTCTTGCCAAGGAATGCGCTCCTGAGATTGTTATCGGTCCGGCAACCTCTCGGTACAGCCGGGCATTACCAGGGCTGGCCATCCGCCTGGGCGGGCGTGTCGATACTCATCTCTCCGGTCTGGAGGCCGTGGATGGCAAACCTGTTGCCAAACGTTGGTTTTATCGCCAGCGTATGGAAGGAACTCTGACCCGTGAGGAGCGTCCCTGGGTTTTGACTTTGGATTCCGGCTGTGCCGTTGCATTTGATGGTGCCGGATCAGCTGAGGTCACAGTTGTCTCTGTGGATGTTTCCGGTGTGCGGACGAAATCCTTGGGAATGGAGTGCGTATCAGAAGACCAACAGACCATTCGTCCCGATGCCGAATTGCTGTTTGTGACCGGTGCAGGTTGGACCAAAAAACAAGCTGACGGACAGGTCCATGTGGATGTAGCGGAAGAGACCATCAAGAACTTCCTGGGTGTGACAAAGTCATCACTTGGGTCCTCCAAGTCTTTGGTTGATATATCCGGTGAAGGTGGTGCGGTCATTTCCTTTCTCACCCATATGCATCAGGTTGGGCAGACTGGCTCGTCTCCTCGTCACCCCAAAGGGCTTGCCACATGTTGCCATGGTGAGGAACCACATGTGGTTGGTTGGCGTTTCATCAAGGAACGTCGTGCCATTAATACCGATGCCGGTTGTGGCTGGGCACAGGGCAAGTGCGATGTCCTCTACGTTGGTGATGCCTTTGAGATAATGAAAAAGGTCAATGAATTGATTGGTTAATTCGAATATACGACAGACAAAAGGCCACCTTCACTTCATGTGTGGGTGGCTTTATTGTGCCTCAGCAAGAAAAAGAGTGCGTCATGATATGTGCCGCATGACACTGGATACTGCGCGAAGCAATTCATCGGCTTCATATGGTTTGGTGACAACCATTTCCATACCGGCATCAAGGAAGCGTTTTTTATCTGCCGATCTGGCGAAAGCGGTCAGGCCGATGACCGGGAGATCGTTAGGAACATTTTCCACAGCCCCGCTTCTGATGATTTCTGTAGCCTGGATACCATTGATAACAGGCATTTGAACATCCATGAGTACCAAGTCGTAGTGGCCTCGGCTCAGGGCATCAATGGCCTGTTGTCCGTTGCCGACTGTTGTCACGGAGTGTCCTGCTTTCCTGAGTAGTCGGGATGCCATGATGGAATTGACCTGTTCGTCTTCCGCCAATAGAATCTTCAGGGGACATGGAAGTTTCGTACACACGGCCTCGGAGTGTCCTTCTGCAATGATTTGGAAAGGGAGGCTTAGGGTAAAAATACTCCCTGCGCCAGGAATGCTTTCAAGGTGGATCATGCCTCCGAGGAGCCTGGCAAGTTGTCGGGATATGGATAAGCCCAGACCTGTTCCGCCGTATTGCTTGGTCAGGTAATCTTCCCCTAATGTGAAGCTGTCGAAGATGGCCGTGTGTTGATCCGATGGAATCCCGATCCCGGTGTCGGAAACCGAGAAAAGAATTGTCTGTGTCTCCGAGATGTTCTCGGGAGAACTCTCTCCCCGTTTCATGGTCAACTTGACCTCACCGGTATCCGTAAACTTGATGGCATTGAGAAGCAGATTGATCAATATCTGCCGAAGTTTGCTTGCATCTCCATAGACTCTTTCCGGCATGTCATCCGCTTTTTCAAGGATAAGCCTGAGTGACTTTGCCGTGGCGTTACTCATCAGGGAGTCGATCAGTTCAGTGACGGTCTCAACGAGATTAAATTTAGAATTAATGGCTTCAAGCACTCCGGTTTCCACGCTAGACAGGGAGAGCAGGTCGTTGAGAACTTTTGTCAGATGACGCCCGGCGTCCATGGACAGAGAAAGATACTCCTGCTGCGCGGGGGTGAGATGGGTCCCCATGAGTATTTGGGTCATGCCCAGAATCCCATTGAGGGGAGTCCTGAGTTCATGGCTCATGTTGGCAAGAAAGTGACTTTTTGCCTCATTGGCTTTTCGCGCTGCATGGCCTGTTTTCAGAAGCTCAGTTTCAAGACGATTGCGCTGGAGCGTCCGCCACGCGGTTTCCATGAGCAGAGACAGGCAAAGAACATCATCATCAGTATAATCTTCTGCTTTGTTGGCAACGCCAACAACCATGGTTATATGCCCGAGATCGATCACAGGGAGGCTCATGAGTCTATGCATAGGGACATGGCCGCTGGGCAGGTCCAGCTTGTTTTCCATCCCATGGTAGTCATTGACGATGAGAGGGCCTCTTGTCTGCACTGTCGTGCCTAGAAGCCCGGCGTGGGTCACTTTGCAGAAAGTGTTTGGCTCGGGAATGGTACAGTCTGCCTGGACCCGTGAAGACCAAGCATGAACCGCCAGTTCCGTCTCATTCTGATTGACGAGAAAGATGGACCCGTATGCGCTGAGAGTGAATCGGACACCGTATTCAAGGGCGAGTTGCATAACGGTCTCGTCCGGTACATCCTCCTGACGCATCAATTTATTGAGTGCGTCAAGATACTCACACTGTCCGTCATTTTTCTCTTTTGTCTCGGTGGGGATTTTTTCGCGAGCTATCGTTATCCACGTTATTTGACCATTGATTGTTTCAAGGTAGGTTTGAACATCCACATGCAGTATGGCTCCGTCACGGGTTTGATAGGTCCGTTGGCATCGGGCAACGCCTTCCCGCTCCATAGTCTGGTGGTGTATCGCCGGGAATCCGAGGTGTGTCTCTATGGTAGAAAGAGGCATTCCTTCGAGTTCCGGGTAGGTATACCCGAGGCGTTCACATGCTGTTTTGTTACAACCAAGGATAGGCACACACAGATCCCCGTGGTGAGGGATCGGAGGATGGACCAATACTATATCTCTGGTATGAAAACGCATCAGGTGATGAGGAAGAGGGAAGGAAGACATGGGCTGATGTGGCTCTGTTGACATGGGAAACTCTTCAACGGGCGGGCATGTGCCCAGGTGATGTCTTATCATGTTTGGTGACATGATGAGCGACGCAATTCAGAAGACTTGATTTACTGACAGGCTTGGCAAGGTAGTCAGTGCATCCAGCCTTGAGGCATCGCTCCTGGTCTTCTTTAAATGTATTGGCCGTGACTGCTACTATCGGAACGAGAGAGTTCCCTTGTTCCTGTTCGAAACCGCGTATTTGTCGAGTTGCATCGTATCCATCCATGACGGGCATCTGGATATCCATCAGAACAAGATCATATGATGTCTTTTTGAAAAGAGCGACAGCCTGTTCGCCATCCAGGGCAAAGTCGAGTTGACATGACGTGGGCTTGAAATAAAGCTCCATGAGTGCCTGATTGCTTTCTGAATCCTCGGCTACCAATATGGAATATGGGTGGCCTGATAATGCGGTTATGGCCGCTTCAGGTCCGATTCTCGACTTCACGAAATGCTCCTTGACCAATCTTGGGAATTTCGCACAGCGCGGGTGGCGTGGCCTCAGTTTTTTCGATGCCTGCAAAGGGGCTGAGTCCCCTTCTACAGACATCGTCTTCTCGGAGCCACCCCAAGCTTTAGCCAAAGGGAGTGGGAGTCCTGTCCGAGTATCATTTCAAACTATGGCACAATCCCGGAAGTATATCCAGGCATTGCCAAATCGCATCAGAAGGTCAACTGCTTCCAGCCATCCTTGATCATTTCCGTCACGGGCGTTCCGACATAGACGACGTTGAGGTCCAAAGCCTCCAACGAAGCTGTTACTCCGTAATTATCCGCACAGGCACGACATGCCCAGATTTCGACGCCGTCTGCCTTCATCTCCTTGAGCTTTGCCTGGATATCCTCATCTTCACTGACGAGTTTCGCGGATGGCCCCCAGATAATAAGCCGAACACGTCCCCACCATTCTTTCAAAAGCGCATTGTGTGCGTACATGAGGACAAGATTATGGGCGACTTCAGGGTTCTCGGAACTCCAGATGATAAAAATGGATTCGTTGAGTGGGATGTCGGTCATGGGTGTCTCCTTGTTAGTTCGCGATGATCTCGAAATCGAGGCAGTCGCAAACATGTTTTTTGACAGTGCATTGATCAACTGCCCGGATCAAGGCAGGGCGATATTTTTCCGGAAAACCTTCGGGAAGGGTTATTTCGTATGTCATTTTCTCGACTTTGAATCCCTTGTCGGCAAAATCGCACAGTACACGAATTCCCAGTCCCTCGTGATTCAATTCTCTCGTTTGGCAGAATTTTATGGCATAAAATCCCGCGCATGTTGAAAGAGAGGCGAGGAATAGTTGAAAGGGGTTGGGCGCAGTTCCTTCTCCCCCTTTGTCGGTAGGCTGGTCAGTCGCAATACTCAAGCCGTCTATTTCAGCGTTGATTTTTACATTCCCCTTGAAAACAATATCAATAACTTTCTGATCCATGTGTTTTTTTCTCCGAATTCAGTATGGGTACGTCGTGAGAAGAGTCTTTCTCTTCTTTGTGGAAGACAGGATAGCGAAGGCCATGATGCGGGGCAAGATGATGTTTGTCTTCATGATTTTTGATGCCCTCTTCAGATCAGATGATTGGATATGAAGTCGCTTCAATTGTATCAAAGGGAAATAAAAGGAGGCTACTATGAAAACAGCGTTGATACTGATCGACATGCAAAATGATTATTTCCCGGGTGGAGCCATGGAATTGGAAGGAAGTCTGGAGGCGGTATGGAAGGCGTCAGAGTTGCTCGAGTCATTTCGAAAGCGTGCACTTGATATTTTTCATGTCCGGCATGATTCAATCAAGGAGGACGCTTCATTCTTTCTTCCGGGAACTCATGGAGCTGAATTCCATGCCCGGGTTGTCCCTCGAGACGGGGAGCATGTCATTGTCAAAAATTTCCCTAACAGTTTTCGTGATACGGCTCTTTTCGATCAATTGAAAGAAGCTGGGATTTCCCGGCTGTTGGTTGCGGGCATGATGACGCATATGTGCGTGGATGCCACTGTCAGAGCTGCTGTTGATTTTGGGTTTGAGTGCGCTGTCGTGTCGAATGCCTCTGCGACCAGAAGGTTGCACTTCAACAAGACCAGTATCGCGGCCGCAGATGTTCACGGAGCTTTTCTGGCAGCACTCAGTGCAGCCTACGCCACAGTGCTGACAGCAGAGGAGGCAGGGGGCTGGGTGTCGCAGAAATAGGAGGTAACGGCTTCTATAGTGCGTCCACCAGGAGTGGTTCTCCTTTTTCCGGGGCAAGACGAAGGGAGAGTGCGTCTTTGGCGCAGGATTCGATGCAGAGACCGCATCCCATGCAGATCTCTTCGTCAATAACAGCTTTCCCATCGTCAAAACTGATAGCCAGAAATTGACATCTCTTGCCGCAGATTCCGCATGAGACACATTTTTCAGTGTCCACTTCCGCCAGGTAGCCCGATGAACACAGCATCTGGATACCCATTTCCTGCGCCTTCATAGCGCCACAGCAACATGAGCAGCAATTGCAGATGGCATAGAACCGCCCAAGCATCACATCCTTAAAGAAAGCATGAGAGACATGCCCCCTGGCATTTTCCGCCTTGAGAATGCTCACGGCTTCATCCACTGATATCTCACGAGTTTTGTCAGGGTGATGTTCCAGCATGAAGGAGCCGAAAGGATCGCCTATGAGAATACAGACATCCAGCGGCAGGCAAGGGTTTTTCATCCCGGCACGGCACGGACAGTCCAGCAGTACGATCTTTTCCGGGTTTCGCAGCACTATTTCGCGAGCACGGGTGTAGGGGAGAACATGTTCACTGACCTGAGTATTGACCGGTCGGTTGAGCTTGACCAGCTTGGTGGCTTCGGCCAAAGGCATGGCTTTTCCGTGATATGTATCGCTCCAGGTTGGTTTTTTCTGAGACGGGTCGCCCACTTTGCTTCCCTTGTCCGGGAGAAAAGGAGTCATGCGGTTGATGATGAAGATAAGCGGGGCCCAAAGATACCGCCACCATGGGGCTTTGTCTCCGGCCAAACCTATATAATGGTAGGCCCAGCGTCCGTAAATATATCCGTGAAGGCGTTCCAGAAAAGGAAGTCCATGGGCTTTGGCAGAGCGGAAATAGTTGATGGTCGATTGCTTGGCAAAGGGGAATTTCATGGTAAACAGGTGTTTTGTTGCAGGTTCAACGAAGCCCGAATTGTACCTGTCGCCTTAATAAAGTCAATGGACATCCTGAGTTTTGCGTGTCATTTGTGCAGCTATACCCTATCCTAGAGAGCTTTCATGTTACGAATTCTGCTTGTTGGTGTCCTTGCCTCCCTTTTTTTCAGTTCCACTTTTGTCCTTAACCGTGCCATGAGTCTTGAAGGCGGGCATTGGCTTTGGTCCGCGAGTCTGCGTTATTTCTGGATGCTGTTTTTTCTCGCGGTTTGGCTCGGGGTGACGGGGAAGGCTCGGTTGGGGATGGATGCTCTCCGACTGTTCAGGCAGCATCTCTTTTTCTGGATCGTAGCGGGCAGTGTCGGCTTTGGCGTTTTTTATGCTCTGATTACGTTCAGTTCCGTCTTTACGCCAGGATGGGTGGTGGCGGCAACGTGGCAGTTGACAATCCTGGCTGCACCTTTGGTCCTGCTTGGTTTTGGCAGAAGGGTCCCTTTGCGTGCAGTCGCACTGACTCTGGTCATTTTTATCGGGGTTGTTCTTGTGAATATCGAGCAGGCATCCGTGGCCAGTCTTTCTGAGACTCTCTGGGGAGCATTGCCCGTGCTTGTCGCGGCTTTTGCCTATCCTTTCGGCAACCAGTTGGTGTGGGAAGCCAGACGGGGAGAAAAGACGTGGCTGCCGACTCTGGATCACCCGGCCATGGACGATGCTGTTTGTCGTGTCCTGTTGCTGACACTGGGATCACTGCCCTTATGGGGAGTCCTGCTCCTCGTGATATCACCACCTCCACCTTCTGTCGGACAGGTCACGCAGACAGCTCTTGTCGCGGTTTGTTCGGGAGTCATTGCCACCAGTCTGTTTCTCTACGCCCGCCATGAGGCCAAATCCACGGCAGAGCTTGCCGCAGCTGATTGCACGCAGTCCATGGAGGTGGTTTTTTCCCTTGCCGGGGAGACATTCCTGTTGGGCCATGTCTTGCCGGGAACTCTCGGATGGCTTGGCATTGGACTGACGATGCTTGGATTGATTCTGTATGTTAAGGTGCAAGCTCGCAGCTGATTTTTTCATGAAGAGAAGGAATATGGGCTGTACCATGAGAAAAGGGGACCGCGATTAATCGCAGTCCCCTTTTCTGTATTCTTGTCTTGGGTTGGAAGAAGAGCTTTTATTCTTTACCCTTTTTCTTCTTGCCATCAGTCCGGTGACGAACAAGAGCGGACAACTCGATCTTGCGCAAGCGAATCGATTCCGGGGTGACCTCGACCAACTCGTCATCCTTGATGAAGTTCAGGGCGTACTCGAGAGTCATGGGTTTGACCGGAGTCAGGATGACTGCTTCATCTTTTCCACTGGCGCGCATGTTGGTCAGCTTCTTTTCCTTGGACGGGTTGACGTTGATGTCATTGTCCCGATTGTGCTCACCGATGATCATTCCCTCGTAAAGAGGATCGCCGGGAACGACAAACATACGACCGCGTGGTTCCAGGTTGAAGATACCGTACGCAACAGCCTTGCCAGTCCGGTCTCCGACCAGAGATCCGGTGTACCGTGAGTTGAATTCTCCACGATATTCGCCATATCCCTCCAAATAGGAGTTCATGATGCCGGTTCCCTTGGTGTCAGTGAGGAATTCATCCCGATACCCGATGAGTGCGCGGGAAGGGACGGAGAATTCGAGGCGAACGCGTCCTGTTCCGTTGTTGACCATATTGGTCATTCGGCCTTTGCGAGTCTGAATTTTCTCGGTGACGATGCCCATGAAATCTTCGTCACAATCAACGAAGAGGTGTTCAATGGGTTCCAGCTTCTTGCCATCCTTGAATTTGAAAATGACTTCAGGGCGACCGACGGACAGTTCAAATCCTTCGCGGCGCATTTGTTCCACGAGAATGGCCATCTGAAATTCGCCTCGTCCCTTGACCAGATAAGCGTCACGGTTCTCGGTGTCTTCCACTTGAATAGCGACGTTGAGCAAGGTTTCTTTCTGAAGGCGTTCGCGGATCTTGTTGGTCTGAACGTGAATGCCTTCCTTGCCTGCCAGAGGCGAGGTGTTGATTCCGAAGCGCATGGAAACCGTGGGTTCGTCAACCGTGATACGGGGCAAAGCCTTGGGGGATTCCTTGGTACAGATGGTGTCGCCGATGTGAACATCTTCGATACCGGCGACAACGACGATGTCTCCGGGATTACACGTATCAGTGGGAACGACTTTCAGACCGTCGTAGGTCTGGAGTTTGGTGACTTTGAGGGAGACCTCTTTGCCTTCGTCAGCCAGACAGATCAACTGGTCGTTGGATTTGACTGATCCGTGGTGGACCTTGCCGATGGCGAGACGGCCCAGATAATCGGAGTAGGAGAGGTCTGAGACGAGCATCTGGAATGGTTCGTTCTCGTCGTAGGAAGGGCCGGGGACCTTGTCCACAACCATGTCGAGCAGGATGTGCAGGTTCTCACCGCGCTCTTCAGGGGTTTCCATGGCAATACCATCACGGCCGATAGCGTACAGCAGCGGGAAGTCCAGTTGATCTTCAGTTGCATCCAGATCAATGAACAGGTCGTAAATTTCGTTGAGCACTTCGCTCGGGCGGGCATCCTGGCGGTCAACCTTGTTGATGACGACCATCAAGGCGAGTCCTTGCTCCAGTGCTTTCTTGAGGACAAAGCGGGTCTGGGGCAGTGGGCCTTCGGATGCATCGACGAGGAGAATGGCACCATCGGCCATTGACAGGGAGCGCTCCACTTCACCGCCGAAGTCGGCGTGACCGGGAGTATCAATGATGTTGATTTTGACATCTCTCCAGGAGACAGAACAGTTCTTGGCGGAAATGGTAATACCGCGCTCCCGTTCCAGGTCCATGGAGTCCATGATGCGGTCGTCCATTTCTTGTCCCTCGCGGAACAGGCCGGACTGTTTGAACATGGCATCCACAAGGGTGGTCTTGCCATGATCGACGTGGGCGATAATGGCGATATTGCGAAGTTTTTCGTTTGTCGTCTTGGTGGTCATGGGATCTCCAATAATATGTAATGGGCGCAATCGCGCAGGTGAGGGGGTACCCGAAACACTGCACGCTGGCAAGCAGAGAATGTGTGACACAGCAGAATACCATTCATCTTTTTTTGTTTATCGTATAGATTGTCTGGGTTGCAAGTGACCGTAATTCGGAAGATGCGCCGTGCATTATTGTGGGTTTAAAGGAGAAAAAAATGAATGAATACAGAATGGAACATGATAGTCTCGGCGAGATACTTGTTCCTGAAGATGCCTACTATGGTGTGCAAACCCTTCGGGCCAGAGATAATTTTCATATTACCGGAATTCCCATGGCTCATTATCCGCGTTTGATCGAAGCATTGGCGTATGTCAAACTCGCTGCCGCCGATGCCAATGCCTCTCTCGGGCTCTTGTCCGAGGAGAAAAGTCGGGCCATCGTCCGTGCCTGCGAAGAATTGGTTTCCGGAAAATTGCATGATCAATTTGTCGTTGATATCGTGCAAGGTGGGGCAGGGACGTCGGCAAACATGAACGCCAATGAAGTTATCTGCAACCGAGCTTTGGAACTGATGGGTTTCAAGCTGGGAGATTATGACCATCTGCATCCGTTGAATGATGTTAATATGTCCCAATCCACCAATGATGTTTTTCCGTCAGCGCTCAATATAGCCTTGATCCTCGACCTGCGCGAGCTTATGGACGCCATGCGCGTCCTTCAGAAAACCTTTGCTGCCAAAGGGCTGGAATTTGCCGATGTCCTCAAAATGGGCCGAACGCAATTGCAGGATGCTGTCCCAATGACGTTAGGTCAGGAATTCACGGCGTGGTCCGTGATGATCGGCGAAGATGTACAGCGTGTGGACGAAGCCGAGGACCTCGTCTACGAGATCAATATGGGAGCCACGGCAATCGGAACAGGATTGAACGCACATCCTGACTATGCACGAACTGTGACAGAAAAACTTATCGAGGTGACAACACTGAATCTGACCATGTCGCCGGATCTGGTGGAAGCAACACAGGATACGGGGGTCTATGTTCAGCTTTCTGGGGTATTGAAACGGGTTGCGGTCAAACTCTCAAAAATTTGTAATGATTTGAGGCTGCTCTCGAGCGGACCTCGATGTGGTTTAAACGAGATCAACCTGCCTCCCATGCAACCCGGATCATCCATCATGCCGGGTAAGGTCAATCCTGTTATCCCGGAAGTCGTGAATCAGGTCGCTTTTGCGGTGGTAGGGAATGATGTCACTGTTTCCATGGCCAGCGAGGCCGGGCAGTTGGAATTGAATGTGATGGAGCCTGTTATCGGGTATTCTCTCTTTCAGTCCATCAATATGTTGCGTCGAGGGTGTCTGACGCTGGCGGACAAGTGCGTATCAGGTATTACAGCAAATAGGGAGCGATGCAGGGAACTGGTCGAACATTCCATCGGACTCGTCACAGCCCTTAATCCGCATATCGGGTATGAGAAGTCTGCCGAGATAGCCAAGGAAGCAATGAGAACCGGAGGATCGGTGTATCAGATCGTGTTGGACAAGGGATACCTGAGCAAAGATGAATTGGACGATATTCTGAAACCGGAAAACATGATCAAGCCGCGATATCTGCGGTGCTCTCCTGATAGAGTCGAAAAGACAGCCTTGTGTGAGAAAGAAGCCAATTCATAGGATTATTTGTATTTTAAAAGGATGGTTGCCATGCGGCCATCCTTTTTCATTGTCGCCAATTCCCGGTTAAAACTTTTAATGAATACTTGACTGCACGTGTTCTTGTTAAAGGCGAATCTGTATGGGGCGCTTGCTATCGGCTTCTTGCCGTATTGAAAAGTGTCGGCCTTGATTTCCGGTGAGTTTCTCATAATCCATTCAGCAACGGTCTTGTTGGTGATTGCCCCATCAAGTCGGCCGCGTTGTATCATCATCAGGAGTTGTTTGGTCGTATTGGCTTTGTGGGAATGAATGAGTTTTCTGTCGAGCAGGGGCTGTAGGGTGGGATAATTGAAACCATGAACAATGCCTATGCTCAATCCGATGAGTGATTCCGGAGGTTTAGGGAAGCGTGGTTTGCGGTAGATGAGCACGTCACTGGATACGATGATCGGATCGGTCCAGAGATACTGATCCGGATTATCAACCCATTCCCGAGCTTTCGGATAAGCGTCAACCTCCCCATCTTTCACGAGCAGACTGTTTCGCAATTCAGGTGACACTGCATAAGTGATGGGAATTCCGTGTACGCGGGCTATTTCTTCCATCACATCCAACATGATACCTGCGAACCGGAAATGAACTTTATCCACGATGACATAGGGAGGCCAGCCTTGAGGGGGCACTGCAACAATAAGAGCCTTGGGGGTCTCTCGGGCATGGCCCGAAAGCGCGCAAGCAAAGAGTATGCTGGCGAGGAGGACAAGGAACCGGAGAAGTCTGTCGAGTTTCTGAAAGCGTTGCATTGGATATCGTTATCATGATTTCTTGTATTGACAGTTCTAATCTAAGTGAACTCCCTCCATGAGTCCACATTTTTCAATGTTGAGGCTGCGGTTGCTTTTCCATGGGAACTCCTTTATCTTTTATAGAGTATCTCATGACATTATCAAGTCGCATGACGAGAGGTGGAGAGTTGATGCGTCGGATCATCATGCTGTTGGGTATAGCCCTTTTTACGACCATGGCGGGATGTGCATCCATCAACCCGTTCCAGAAACATGTCTACTCCACCCCTCCCGGCAAAACGGATTCTGCCGTTGCCCGAAGTTACGATCCCAAGATCAAGCCCTATACAGTCCTTGGCAGGACATATTATCCCCTGAAGAATGCAGCCGGATATGATGAAGTCGGTATGGCCTCTTGGTATGGTGAAGATTTTCATGGTAAAAAAACAGCCAATGGTCAGCATTACAATATGTATGGTGTTTCGGCTGCACACAAGACGCTCCCTTTGGGGACACGGGTCAGGGTGACAAATCTTGCCAATAAACGGTCTGTTGTCCTGGTCGTCAATGATCGTGGGCCGTTTGTCCGGGGGCGGATTCTTGACCTTTCCTATGGGGCAGCAAAAGAATTGGGGACAGTCGAGCAGGGGGTGGCCAGAGTCCGAATCACGGCTCTTAGTTCGATGCCTGCAAAGACTCGGACTGTTGCCCGGACAGCTCTCAAATATTACTCAGTTCGCGTCGGAGCGTTTGCGCTTCGGGACAATGCGGAACGCACATACAAACAACTCCTTGCCTCCGGATACCATAATGCCAATATTACCACTATTGTCAGCAAGGGGGTTCGCCTGCATGTTGTCCAGGCCGGGAGTTTTATCAGTCGGGATAAGGCAGAACAAGTTCAGCAAAGGCTCAAGCCGGAATTTCCGACTTGTTACATCATTAGCTGATTCAAGTGACTCTCTGGTAGCAGAGGCGAGAATGTTTTTCCTGCCTCTCCGCTAGTGTTGCGTGAAAGCTGTTCGAACACAGACACAAAAAAAGACAGCGACCACTATGTGTTTAGGACACTCTGGTGCTGTCTTCTTGAAAAGCTGTCAGGCTTTTCGTTACTGCTTCAGGTGCCAGACGCCGTGATCATCGCGCCAAGCCTTGGCCATGACTGTATGCCCTTCCTTTTCATCCTTGATGACGATATCCCGGTAGACCTTGTTGTCTGCCATGTAGGGCAAATCCGGAGTTGCCGAGTATGATTCGCCGGTATCAGGGTTCTGCCAGGATGTTGTCTCGCCTGACTTGGTCGTTTCAAGAACGCGTTGGACCTTTTGCTCGTCGCTCTTGTCCCATTCATTGCCTACGATGTACCCCATGAGGACTCCGACACCGGCTCCGACTGCGGCACCGAGGAGTTTGTTCTTGAATGTCAACGCACCAATGGTGGCTCCAGCCAGACCTCCGACAGATGCTCCCTGTTGTGCCCTGTTGGCGGCGCATCCGAATCCGGTGGCCAGGAAGCAGAAGAGTATTGATGTGACGAAAATTTTCTTCATAGTTCACCTTTCCTTTTGAAGTTATGAAGTGACTATAGCGCACATGAGGAATGAATGTACATAGTGTGCAAAAAACAGTGCAAAAATAAAAGGTGAAAAATCTTTGGTATCTCCCATGAACCAGGACGGTTGGGATCAGCTTTTGCATAGTGATGGAATCGCGTATCATCACTCGTGACAGCGAGAAGGAAGTCGGAATGCCCATGAAAATAATGATCAAATTTTGTCTTTTTCTGGTTTTGACCTGTTTGGTACCCAATGGGGCACAAGCGGAAAAAGCCAAAAAGAATGTTCTCTACCTCAATTCATATCATGACGGATATCAGTGGTCTGACTCCATTATGGATGGGGTTCGATCAATTCTTGATGAGAGCGAATTCAAAATAAATCTTCAAGTCGAATATATGGATTTCAAGCGGTATGAGCATGATGCCGTTTCTGGAATGCTTCTTCGGCTCTACAAGGAAAAATTCGCGCATGAAGCCTTCGATGTCGTGATGGCCGTGGATGACGATGCCTTCATGTTTGCAAGTGAATTTCGAAATGAATTGTTTCCGGGTGTCCCGCTGGTCTTCTGCGGTGTGAACGATTTGAAGGACGGAGCGCTTAAGCAAGGCAACGTGACTGGTCTCGTGGAGAATTTCAACCTGATGCAGACTTTGGATGTCGCCCTCAAGTTGCATCCGGATAAGAGACGGATGATTGTCGTGGGAGATACTTCCACCGCCGGATTGGCTATCAAGCAGCAGGTTGAGCATGGTGTCGAGAAGTACCAGCCGCATCTTGAAGTTGAATACTGGACTCGACTGACGCTGGCTGAAGTGCTTGAACGGGTCAAGGTGCTGCCATCGGATACCTTCTTGTTTTTCATCCCGTACTATCAGACCATTGGCGGGCGCTTTTACACTGCTGAAGATGTCATGGCCGCCATTTATAGGCATTCCGCTGTTCCTATTTACACGGCATGGGAGTTCCTGCTGGGTAATGGTGCAGTGGGGGGAAGGATGTTGTCGGGCTTCAAGCATGGGCAACAGGCTGCATCTGTCGCCCTTCGGATTCTCAAAGGGGAATCCGCAGACAGCATCCCTGTCTTTAAGGAGCCGACAGGTGAATATGTCTTCGATTATCAAGTCTTATGGCGGTTGGGTATCACAGAAGAGCTTTTACCTCCTAACAGCCGTCTGATCAACGCACCGAGTCCATTTTATGAGTTGCCCAAGGAACTCTTCTGGACCATTATCGTGAGTTTTGTGCTGCTCTTGGTTGTCATGGCATTTTTGGTCACGACCATGACTGAACGGCGTAAGGTTGAAAGAAAAATCAAGGACCAGTTGGCTTTTCAGGAAACATTGATGGACGCTGTCCCTCAGCTTGTTTCATGGAAGGATCGTCAAGGAATATATCTCGGAACCAATCGGGCCTTTGCAGAATTCTTCGGTGGTGAAGGAAGCGGTAATGGGGTGAATTGGCTGGCCAAAAATGACACACGTGATCCTGAGCATGTTGCCTGGGCAACCGGGGCAGACTTGACTGTGTTGAGTCAAGGGGTAGGGCTCAGGAAAGTTCGACGCAAACTCATGGATGCCAATGGCAATCATGCGTGGCTTGAGATCAACAAGGTGCCCATTCATGATCAGGCCGGAGCGATCGTCGGTGTATTGAGCACGGCCGAGAATATTACCAAGGAGCGCAATCTCGAAAAACAGCTTCTGCAATCACAAAAGATGGAAGCTATTGGAACTCTGGCCGGAGGAATTGCACATGATTTCAATAACATATTGACATCAATTATCAACTCTACAGAGCTGGCCGTGGGAGATGTTGATTCGGATTCAGTGACCAGTAAAGATTTGCAACGGGTGCTGAAGGCCGCGCGGCGTGGTGGCCGGGTGGTGAAGCAGATTCTCGCTTTTAGTCGGCCTTCCACCGAGGGATTCCGCTCAACGGATGTCGGGAGTGTTGTTTCAGAAGTCCTCGGTCTTCTCGAGGCCTCCATGCCCAGTAATATTCGGGTACGTTCAAGTATCGCTCCCATGCTTGACTTTGTCCGTGCAGACCCGACTCAGTTGCACCAGGTGGCCATGAATCTCTGCACGAATTCATTTCATGCTCTGCGAGGGAAGGGCGGTATTATCGAAGTCCGCGTGGACCAGGCTGTTCTCGCCAAGGAAGATGCCCGTATCCTGGGGCTGGCTCCCGGTGAATATGTTCGTATGAGTATTGAGGACAACGGACCTGGTATTCCTCCTGAAATTATTGATAAGATATTTGATCCGTTTTTTTCTACTAAGGATAAGACCGAAGGCACCGGGTTGGGGCTTTCCGTAGTGCATGGTATTATACGCAGTCACGGAGGAGGGCTTCAGGTTACCGGCAGGACCGGCGGCGGCACTGTTTTTGAAATTTATTTGCCCAAAGTGGACAAAAGTGACGTTGAATTACCCAGCAGCGGTACATTCACGATTCCGGGATGGGCGCACGTCCTTTTCGTGGAAGACGATTATGATCAATTGCACACCACGCCGCGTCTGCTCAGGACCATGGGGTATGAAGTGACAGCGATTCGAGACCCGGAAGAGGCCATTGTCCGTGTCAAGGGAATGCCACATATATTCGACCTGCTTATCACTGATTATGACATGCCTGGCATGAGCGGGACTCAATTGGCAATAGAAGTTGCTCATCATGTCCCCAATATGCCGATTATCCTGGTTTCCGGTCGTGAAGATGCTGCGACTGCCGCTGCCCACTTGCCCAATATCCGTCAGGTGGTTATCAAACCATATGACAAGGATGACCTGTCAGAAGCGATTTCGGCGGTCATGAATTCGAAATAAGGAACGCCAAAGGGGATCAGCGTGGCGAATATATTGATCATAGATGATGATTTCGAAGTCTGCGAAACCATGGAAAGCCTCATCACACGGCTGACGCATCAGTGCGATGCTGCCCATACGCTTGAAGAGGGACTCCGACTCGCCCGAGCTAATGAATATGATGTTGTTTTTCTGGATGTCCGTCTCCCGGATGGCAATAGTCTGGATATGTTGCCAGACATAATGGCTCTGCCGACACCACCGGAAGTGATTATTCTCACCGGAAAAGGTGATCCTGACGGAGCCGAATTGGCGATTGTGGGAGGAGCTTGGGATTATCTCCTCAAGCCTTCGAGTGTTCGGGAAATATCCCTAACCCTTGGTCGTGCATTGAAATATCATGAAGAGAAGGTTGGCAAGGACAAGGGAGATAGCCTTGATCTCGCGAATGTTGTCGGAGCGAGTCCCTCCATTCGAGCCAGCTTCGAACTCATGGCTCAGGCTGCCCGCTCGGATACCAACGTCCTCATCAATGGGCATACTGGAACCGGAAAAGAACTTTTCGCTTCGACCATTCATGCCAACTCCAAGCGGAGAAGCGGACAGTTCGTCGTGGTTGATTGTGCTGGGTTGACTGAATCTCTGGTCGAGTCAACGCTATTTGGCCATCGCAAAGGGGCGTTTACCGGAGCACAATCAGACAGGATCGGTTTGATCAAGTTGGCCGACGGTGGAACACTCTTTCTGGATGAGATTGGTGAGATTCCTCTTTCCATTCAGAAAGCGTTTTTGCGCGTGTTGCAGGAACGAACTTTTCGTCCTGTCGGTGATACTCGTGAACAGACAAGTAATTTCAGGTTGATAGCAGCTACCAACAAAGATTTGGACCAAATGGTCGAAAAGGGAGAATTTCGCTCTGACCTCCTCTTTCGTATTAAAACAATGCGTATTTTGCTGCCTCCCCTTTCTCAAAGGCCGGAAGATATTCGCCCGTTGGCTGAATTTCGAGTCAAAAGGTTGTGCGAGCAATACGGCATGGGAGAGAAGGCTTTTGGCTCGGATTTCTTTTCCACGCTTGAGAGCTATTCCTGGCCGGGAAATATTCGGGAACTGTTTAATATCCTTGAGCGAGCCGTCATCGCTGCCGGGGATGAAAAGACACTTTACACCATGCATTTGCCCCGGACTCTTCGTATTCAGGTAGCCAAGTCGCAGATCAAAAGAATGACGGGGTCGGAAGTCGTCGCTGATGTCCCTGTCGCGCCCGGCGGTGGGGGAGTCTGGAAAATTGGACAGGAAATTTTTGAAGATATTTTCGATCAGGAGTTGCCAACCTTAAGGGAATTCAAGGGGATAGCAGAAAAAGTCTACCTTGGGGAATTGATCCGCCAATGCGGTGGTGATCTGCAAAAAATTCTCAAGGCTTCGCAACTTTCTCGTTCTCATTTCTATTCTTTATTGAAAAAATATGGATTGTCGCTCTAATGGGTATTGAAATTGTCTGAAATATACTCCATAAGGCTGAACCAACTCGCCTGCGTAATACCATATTGTGTGGGTCTGTTTGTTACACTGAGCGAGTGAAAGACTGTATTCCCCTATGGATAATGTTTTCTGACAGGGGGATTCTTGTTTTTTTGTTACAGAAGCCGATTTTTGACTTCCTTTCAAAACGCCAAGCGTGTAAGGGGAGTTAATACTTGAGCGTATAATGTACGTTGATCACTTTTATAAACCACTAAGGAGAGACAGATGACCAAAGCAGAACTTGTTGCAAAAATCGCTGACAAGAACGGCTCCTCCAAAGCACAGGCTGAAGCTTCAATGAATGCCATTCTTGACACCATCAAGGACGAACTGGCCGCAGGGAGCAAGATTACCCTGACCGGTTTCGGCACCTTCAGCGTGAGCGAACGTAAGGCCCGTACTGGCCGTAACCCCCGTACCGGTGATGAAATCAAGATCCCGGCATGCAAGGTTGCTCAGTTCAAGCCTGGAAAGGTTCTGAAAGAAGCCGTCAAGTAACTCGGTTTTTGAAGAAATATGAAGACCCCATCCTCAGGGATGGGGTCTTCTTGTTTTTTTGAGTGCCTACTTTCGTCAATGTTTTTCTTTTTTTAGGCGGTTCTGTTTGTCTGACCCGAAAAAAGTGGGTGAGAGCAGGGCGACAAAATCAGATTTTACGACTATTACTTGTCTTCAGAGGGAAGTTCCTGGTTGGGTGTACTCGAACTGTGTGTTCATTGAATGCGCGATACTACTGATTTGTGAGTATATCTTCCCTAGTATTGCATACTGGACACGGTCAGTCTGAAAAAACGGACAGCATGGAATGACCCAAAAATACAAGTCTTTTTAGATAAGATGCACGAAATGGATGTTTTTTTATCCGTTGGGAGACCTCTGCTTGCTTTTCTTGTCTTGTTTTTCGGACTGAAACGATCGTGTATCAAGTGTGACAATTTTATTTTTTTTAGCTATCTCACTATAATATTGGAATAAACCCCTTTATTATAGTTTTGGCACGGTTGTTGAGTATAGGATCAAGCTCTATCAGCTTGTCCGCTCCCCGCAGCAGCGGAAAGACAACTTTTTGGAAATAAACACCTCAAGAGGAGAATGACCAACATGTCAAAGATGAAAACGATGGATGGTAATACCGCCGCCGCTTGGGTGGCCTACGCCATGAGCGAGACCGCTGCCATCTACCCCATCACCCCTTCTTCCACCATGGGCGAAATCGCAGACGAATGGGCTGCCCAGGGACGGAAGAACATTTTCGGACAGACCCTGGAAGTTCGCCAGCTTCAGAGTGAAGCCGGTGCAGCTGGTGCTGTTCACGGCTCTCTGGCCGGTGGCGCGATGACAACGACTTTCACCGCATCCCAGGGCCTCCTTCTGATGATCCCGAACATGTACAAGATCTCCGGAGAATTGCTCCCTTGCGTCTTCCATGTTTCTGCTCGCGCTCTTGCAGCCCACGCTCTGTCTATCTTCGGTGATCATCAGGATGTCATGGCGTGCCGTCAGACCGGTTTTGCCATGCTGGCCGCCGCTTCCGTTCAGGAAGTCATGGATCTGTCGCTGGTAGCTCACCTGGCCACCATCGAAGCTTCCGTGCCTTTCGTTTCTTTCTTCGACGGATTCAGGACCTCGCATGAGATTCAGAAAGTCGAAGTCATTGATTACGCAGATATGAAGCCACTGTTGAACATGGACAAAGTTGCCGCTTTCCGCGCCCGCTCCATGAATCCCGAACACCCGGATGTTCGCGGTACTGCTCAGAACCCGGATATCTACTTCCAGGGTCGTGAAGCTTCCAATGCCGATTACGATGTCATTCCCGAGATCGTCGAAGAGTACATGAACAAGGTTTCTGCACTCACTGGCCGCAACTACAAGCCTTTCGACTATGTTGGTGCCGACGATGCCGAGCGTGTCATTATCTGTATGGGTTCCGGCTGCGAGGCCATTGAGGAAGTCGTCAACCTGCTGTGCGCCAAGGGCGAAAAAGTCGGCCTGATCAAGGTCCGTCTGTACCGTCCTTTCTCTGCCAAGCATTTTCTGTCAGTCCTGCCTGCTTCGACCAAGACTCTCGCAGTGCTCGATCGTACCAAGGAGCCCGGCGCTCTGGGCGATCCCCTGTACCAGGATGTCTGCACGACCTTGCTGGAAAATGGCGACGGTCCTGCCGTTGTCGCCGGTCGTTACGGATTGGGTTCCAAGGAGTTCACTCCTGCCATGGTCAAGGCTGTTTTCGATAATCTGGCGGCTGAAACTCCCCGTACCCGTTTCACCGTGGGTATTGAGGATGATGTCACCAAGACCTCCCTTGTCACGACCGAGGCCCTGGATACTACCCCGGAAGGTACTGTGCAGTGCAAGTTCTGGGGCCTCGGCTCTGACGGAACTGTCGGAGCCAACAAGCAGGCGATCAAGATCATCGGTGACAACACCGATCTTTACGCCCAGGGATACTTTGCCTACGACTCCAAGAAGTCCGGCGGTATCACCATTTCTCACCTGCGTTTCGGTGAGAAGCCCATTCAGTCCACGTATCTGATCACCGCAGCTGATTATATCGCCTGCCATAACCCCAGCTACGTGCACCTCTATGATGTCCTGGACGGTATCAAGGATGGCGGAACATTCGTCCTGAACTGTGCCTGGACCGCAGAGGAAATGGACGCACAGCTGCCCGCAGCCATGCGTCGTACCATTGCTCAGAAAAACCTCAAGTTCTACACAGTTGACGCTGTCAAGATTGCTGGTGAAGTCGGCCTCGGCGGACGCATCAACATGATCATGCAGACTGCCTTCTTCAAACTGGCTGACGTCATCGACTTTGACGAAGCCGTTTCACTGCTCAAGGCCGGTATCAAGGCCGCCTACGGCAAGAAGGGCGACAAGATCGTCAACATGAATAACGCTGCTGTCGATGTGGGTATCAACTCCATTGTCGAAATCCCTGTGCCTGCTGCCTGGGCAGACCTGGCTGAGGATTCCGCTGCCGCATCCGATGATCCGGCATACGTCAAGAACGTCATGCGTCCGGTCCTGGCCCAGAAGGGCGACGATCTGCCTGTGTCTGCCTTCTCTAAAGATGGCACCATGCCGCTGGCCACCTCTCAGTATGAAAAACGTGGTGTTGCCATCAACGTTCCCGAGTGGATCGCTGACAACTGCATTCAGTGTAACCAGTGCGCATTTGTTTGCCCGCACTCTGCACTGCGTCCGGTCATCGCTACCGAAGACGAACTCAAGAATGCTCCGGCCTCTTTTGGTACCGTTGGTGCCAAGGGCAAGGACGTCAAGGGTATGGCGTATCGCATCCAGGTTGCTTCTCAGGATTGCCTGGGCTGCGGCAACTGCGCTGATATCTGCCCGGCCAAGGAAAAAGCTCTGGTCATGAAACCGATCGCTACCCAGCTCGACGAGCAGGTTCCAAACTGGGATTATGCACAGACTGTTTCCTTCAAGGAAGCTTTCAAGCGCGACACCGTCAAGGGCAGCCAGTTCCGTCAGTCTCTGATGGAATTCTCCGGTGCCTGCTCCGGTTGTGGTGAGACTCCGTACGTCAAGGTGCTGACTCAGCTCTTCGGTGAGCGCATGATCATCGCCAACGCAACGGGTTGTTCCTCTATCTGGGGTGCATCCGCTCCGTCCACTCCTTACGCTGTCAATGCTGAAGGCCACGGTCCGGCATGGGGTAACTCCCTGTTCGAGGACGCTGCCGAATTCGGTTTTGGTATCGAAATGGGTGTCAACAATCGCCGTGAGACTTTGATTGCCAAGTGCGAAGAAGCTGTTGCTTCCGCCACAGGCGACGTCAAGGCCGCTCTCGAAGGCTGGTTGGCTGTCAAGGGTGAGGCGGAAGCTTCTGCCGAAGCCGGCAAGACCTTGAAAGCCGCTCTGGAAGGCACTACAGACGAACTGCTTTCTGAAATCGCAGCCAGTTCTGATCTGTTCACCAAGAAATCCGTCTGGATCTTCGGTGGTGACGGGTGGGCCTACGACATCGGTTTTGGTGGTCTGGATCACGTCATCGCCTCTGGCAAAGACGTCAACATCCTGGTCATGGACACCGAAGTTTACTCCAACACCGGTGGTCAGTCCTCCAAGGCAACCCCGCTGGGATCCATTGCCAAGTTCGCCGCTGCCGGTAAGGGCACAGGCAAGAAAGATCTCGGTCGTATGGCAATGACCTACGGGTATGTCTATGTCGCTTCCATCGCCATGGGTGCCGACAAGCAGCAAATGATGAAGGCCTTCAAGGAAGCCGAGGCTTATCCCGGACCGTCCCTCATCATCTGCTACGCACCGTGCATCAACCAGGGCATCAAGAAGGGCATGGGTAAAACCCAGCTCGAGCAGAAGCTGGCTGTTGATTCCGGTTACTGGCCGCTGTTCCGTTACAATCCGCTTCTCGTTGAGGAAGGCAAGAATCCGTTTATTCTGGAGTCCAAAGCTCCTGACGGAAGCCTGCAGGAATTCCTCTCCGGTGAAAACCGTTACGCCATGCTGGAAAGGTTCCATCCGGAACTGTCCAAGGCGTTCCGCGAGAAGATCGAAAAAGACTACGCTGATCGTTATGCCATTCTCACTCATCTCGCCGATGCTGATTTTAGCAAGGCAGAGGAAGTTGAGGGCGAGGCCTGCGAAGTCGGTGTGTCTGCCGAAAGCCCTGGCTCCGGTGAGCCGTGCGATGACGGTAGATAGTCGTTAGATGTTTGCGCGGGGCGGGATATTGCGGAGGCTTGTTGCCTAGCCCGCCCTGCGCGTTTTTAATCATGTGGGAATCACCCCACAATTTTGGAGGAGTTTTATAATGTCATTGGAAGTGCTTGCATTAGTTGCACTGCTGCCAATTCTGGTAGCACTGGTCCTTATGGTCGGCATGCGTTGGCCTGCCACCAAAGCCATGCCCCTTGCATGGCTCACCGCCGCTGCCGGCGCTGTCATTGTCTGGGGACTGCCCGTCAAATACGTGGCAGCCTTGACCCTTCAGGGGTTCATTACCGCCATCGGTATTTTGATCATTGTTTTCGGTGCGATCCTGATTCTTCGTACCCTGCAGCAGTCTGGCGGTATGGAAACCATCCAGTATGGCATGCAGAACATCACGCCTGACCGTCGTATTCAGGCCATTATCATCGGGTATATGTTTGCAGCATTTCTTGAGGGCGCTGCCGGTTTCGGTACTCCTGCTGCCTTGGCTGCGCCGCTGTTGCTGTCATTGGGCTTTCCGCCCCTTGCTGCCGCAATTGTGTGTCTGGTCTTCAACTCGTTCCCTGTCACATTCGGCGCTGTCGGTACTCCGGTCGTTCTCGGCCTGAAATACCTCGCTCCCGGTGTTGACCAGGCCGTTGCTTCTGGCGTGGCTGGATTGAACTTCGCCAACATGGGCGATTTCAACTCCGTCATCGGTCAGTGGGCTACTGTGATGAACCTCGCCATGATCTTCATCCTGCCGGTCTTCATGCTCGGTTTCATTACCCGCTACTTCGGTCCTGAGCGGAGCTGGAAGCCAGGCTTGGCCGCATGGAAATTCTGCATATTCGCAGCTGTTTCTTTCACTGTTCCTTATATGTTCTTCGCATGGAACGTCGGTCCTGAGTTCCCTTCACTGATCGGTGGTCTCGTCGGTCTCGGCATCATCATCGCTGGCGCAAAAGCCGGTTTTTGCGTGCCCAAGACTGCCTGGAACTTCGGTGATTCCTCCAAATGGGACCCGGAATGGACCGGTACCGTTTCCGGTGGCTCCACTGACTTCAAGCCGCACATGAGCCAGTTCAAGGCTTGGTTGCCTTACATTCTGATCGGCGCCATCCTGGTTGTGACCCGTATTCCTGAATTGGGAATCAAGGGCGTGCTCGCAGCTCAGGCTATCAAGTTCAGCCATATCCTCGGATACAAGAGCGTCAACGGCGCGATTGCCTACCTGTACCTGCCCGGTACTATCCCGTTCACACTGGTTGCCATTCTGACCATTGCCATTCACGGTATGCCAAGCAGCAAGGTCAAGGCCGCCTGGAGCCAGGCGATTGTCACCATGAAGAACCCAACCATCGCACTGTTTGCCGCAGTTGCCCTGGTTTCCATCTTCCGTGGTTCCGGTATTGCTGATGCTGCATTGAATCCGAACAACTACCCTTCCATGCCTCTGGCAATGGCCAAGGCTGTGGCCGGTATCGCCGGTAATGCATGGCCCATGGTTGCTTCCTACGTTGGTGGTCTTGGTGCATTCATCACTGGTTCCAACACTGTTTCTGATCTGCTCTTCGCAGAATTCCAGTGGGGTGTCGCAACTCAGCTGGAACTGCCGCGTCAGATCATCGTTGCCGCCCAGGCAGTCGGTGGTGGTATGGGTAACATGATTTGTATCCATAACATCGTTGCTGTGTGCGCCGTTGTCGGTTTGTCCGGCATGGAAGGTGCCATTCTGAAGCGCACCGTTGTGCCTTTCGTGCTCTACGGTATTGTTGTCGGTATCGTCGCGTCGCTCCTGAGCTTCGTGTTCGTTCCCGGCATCTTCTAGTTTCGATTGTCCCTAGGGGAGGCGGGCAAAACCCGCCTCCCTTTTTCGCAAAAGTGGATATAATTCATACAATAACAATATACGCCTTTCTCCCTGGCGACAGCTCGGGATAAGAATTTTAGGAGTTTAACAATGAGTAAAGATGCCATCATCAAGGATTTCGAAGCCATTGTCGGTGCCGAAAATTGCATGACGAGCGAAACTGACCGTCATTCCTACTCTTACGACGCTGCCGTGCTCGATTCCGTGATGCCAGCCCTGGTTGTTCGCCCCGAGACCAGCGAAGCTTTGGGCAAAGTCACCAAGCTCTGTAATGATAACGGCCTGCCTCTGACCGTCCGCGGCGCAGGGACTAATCTTTCCGGTGGAACCATTCCTCACCCAGGTGGTGTCGTTGTTTTGACCAATGGTCTCAATCGCATCCTGGAGATCAACGAAGAAGATATGTACGCTGTGGTTGAACCCGGTGTTGTCACTGCTCAATTTGCGGCCGAAGTTGCCAAGCGCGGATTGTTCTACCCCCCGGACCCAGGCAGCCAGACTGTTTCCACGATCGGTGGTAACGTCGCAGAGAACGCTGGTGGTCTTCGCGGTCTGAAATATGGTGTGACAAAAGATTACGTCATGGGTATCGAATTCTGGGATGTGAACGGCGATCTGGTGAAGTCCGGTTCCCGCACTGTTAAATGCGTTACCGGATACAATCTGGCTGGCTTGATGGTCGCTTCCGAAGGTACTTTAGGTATTTTTGACAAGGTTATCCTGAAACTTGTTCCGCCTGCAAAGGCCGCTAAGTCCATGATGGCCATTTTCCCCTCCATGAAGGCTGCTTCCGAGACTGTTGCTGCTATTATTGCAAACAAGATTGTCCCGGCAACTCTGGAGATGATGGATAATTTTACCATTAATACCGTTGAGAATTTTCGTAAGGCTGGTCTGCCTACCGATGCCGCCGCACTGCTCCTCATCGAGGTTGATGGGCATCCGGCACAGGTCGAGGATGAAGCTGTTCTGGTCGAGCAGATCTGCAAGGCCAACGGCGCAACTGAATTGAAGGTCGCCAAAGATGCCGCTGAGAGAGACGCTGTCTGGCAGGCTCGTCGCGATGCATTGCCCGCACTGGCTAAGTTGAAGCCTACCTGCGTGCTTGAAGATGCGACTGTCCCCCGCTCGAAAATTCCTGCAATGATTGAGGCTCTGGGTGAGATCTCCCAGAAGCTCGACTTGACCATCGGAACATTCGGTCATGCTGGTGATGGTAACTTGCACCCGACTATTCTGACAGACAAACGTGACAAATCCGAATGGGAACGCGTTGAAAAGGGTATTGACATGATCTTTGATCGTGCTTTGGCTCTGGGCGGAACCCTGTCCGGCGAGCACGGCATCGGTCTTGCCAAATCCAAGTATATGGAGATCGAAACTTCCCGTGCGACTCTGGATTATGCCCACCGAATGAAGAGCGTTCTTGATCCTAAGGGCATCCTGAATCCCGGTAAGATCATCGGCTTCAAGTCCGAGAAATAGAGGTTCATCATGGCCGATATCAATAAACTCGCTGAAATGTTCAAGGAACTGGACGATCTCCTGGTAGGCTGCATGCGATGCGGCATGTGCCAGGCTGTCTGTCCGGTCTTCGCCCAGTCCGGTCGTGAGACCGATGTGACCCGTGGGAAGCTCGCGCTTCTCGATGGACTGGCCAATGAAATGCTGACTGATCCCGAGGGCGTCAATGACAAGCTTAATCGCTGTCTGCTGTGTGGAACGTGTCAGTCCAACTGTCCAAGCGGTGTCTCCGTCATGGACATATTCCTTAAGGCTCGTGCCATCATGACCGGTTATTTCGGTCTCTCTCCGGTGAAGCAGGCCATTTTCCGGGGTATGCTCAAGAATCCCAAGCTGTTTAATGCATTGACGAACATGGGATCAAAATTCCAGGGATTGTTCACCAAAAAGGTGGATGACATGCTTGGTTCTTCCTGTGCCCGCTTCAATATGCCGGTCATCGGAGATCGCCATTTTAACTCCCTGGCCTCCAAGCCATTGCACAAGATCGTACCCGAATTGGATACTCCGGCTGGCAAGAGCGGCATCAAGGTCGCCCTTTACGTCGGATGTGTCATCGACAAGATCTACCCCCAGGTCGGTCAGGCTATCCTGAAGGTTCTGGAACATCATGGAGTCGGTGTGTTCATGCCGTCCGGACAGTCTTGCTGCGGCATCCCTGTCCTGTCCAGCGGTGATACCAAGACCTTTGACAGCCTGGTTGCGGCCAATGTGAAGTTGTTCAAGGACGGGGAATTCGATTACCTCGTCACCGGATGTGCTTCATGTACTTCTACCATCAAGGAACTGTGGCCTCACATGTACCAGGGACCGTCTGAACACCGTTACGATATAGGTGTGCTTGAACGGAAAACCATGGACATCAGCCAATTCCTCGTGGATATACTTAAAGTGGAGCCTGCCAAGGTGAATGGCGGCAAGAGCGTCACCTATCACGATCCCTGCCACCTGAAAAACTCTCTTGGCATCACTGCCCAGCCACGCGACGTGATCCGCGCCGCCGGTTGCGACTTCAAGGAAATGAATGAAGCCGGAACGTGCTGTGGTTGTGGCGGTAGCTTCAATATCGCCCACTACGACCTGTCGAAAAAAATCGGCAGTCGCAAGGCGGACAACATCATGGCATCCGGTGCGACGACGGCAACGACGAGTTGTCCGGCGTGCATGCTCCAGATCACGGATATGCTGTCTCAGAAGAAGGCTGGCATGGATGTCAAGCACGTCATCGAATTGTACGCTGACGCGCTATAGTTCATTAACGGATAGGCAATAAGGAACCCCGCAATGTCCAAAAACCTGTATGTGAGCGCGACGGAAGAGCGCAGCGGCAAATCCGCCGTTGTTCTCGGCGTGATGCAGATGCTCATGCGAGAGCTGCATAATGTCGCCATCTTCCGGCCCATTATTAATGACCCGGGCGAAGGGAGACAGGACCACGACATCACTTTGATGCTCGACTACTTCAAACTGTCCATTCCCTATCGCGACACCTACGCTTACACACTCAAGGAAGCGCGTGAACTGATCAACTCAGGTCAGCATGCCGTTGTTCTGGAAAACATCCTGAAGAAGTATATGGCGCTGGAAGAAGAGTACGATTTCGTGCTCTGTGAAGGCACCGACTTCAAGGGTAAGGACCCGGCATTTGAGTTCGACCTCAACGCGGATATCGCTGCCAATATCGGTTCACCCATGTTGGTGGTGACCTCTGGCCGTGAAAAGACTGCAGAAGAAGTGGTCAACATTACCCAGACGACCCTGGATACCCTGGGAGAAAAGGGAGTGGACTTCCTGGCCTGCGTGGTCAACCGTGCGCCGGAAGGTATGACTGATGAAGTGATCGGCACCATCAAGTGCAAGATCAGTGAAGATCCGATGCCTGTCTATGTCATCCCGGAAAACGAGGCCTTGGCGAATCCCACCATCGCAGATGTGAAGCGGTGGTTAGATGCCGATGTCCTCTATGGTCACAGCGGGTTGCAGTCTCTGGTTGACAACTATGTTGTCGCGGCCATGCAGATCGGTAACTTCCTTGAGTATATCAAGCCCGGAAGCCTGATCATCACTCCTGGTGATCGTTCGGACATAATCTTGGCCAGTCTTGCTTCAAGATTGTCCAGTTCATACCCGGATATCGCTGGAGTTCTGTTGACTGGCGGTTTGGAAGTCTCCAGGAGTGTGCACAAGCTCATCGAGGGATGGACCGGTGTTCCGGTTCCTGTATTGTCTGTTAAAGGACATACATTCCATAATGTGCAGGAGCTCAATCGCCTTTACGGGCGCATAGAAGCCGATGACCACCAGCGTATAGCCACCGCTCTTGGTGGATTCTCCCAGCATGTGGACGTGCAGCAACTTCGTGATCGTGTCGTTGAGCAACGTTCGCCCCGCGTGACCCCGAAGATGTTTGAATACTCCTTGTTTGACAAGGCATCTCGGGACAAACAACGTATTGTTCTGCCCGAGGGAACTGTTGAGCGTATCCTTCGTGCTGCGGATATCCTGTTGCGCCGGGGTGTTGCCGAAATCATCCTGCTCGGTCGCGAAGAGGAGATTCGTCAGAACGCTTCCAAATACGGTGTGGACATATCCGGGGCTCAGATCATTGATCCGAGCGAATCGGAATTGCTGGATAGCTTTGCCGAGGAATACCTGGAACTGCGCAAGCACAAAGGCATGATAGCCGAAATGGCATGGGACCGCATGGCGGATACCACTTATTTCGGTACTATGATGGTTCACAAGGGTTTTGCAGATGGCATGGTTTCCGGCTCTGTGACAACAACTGCTCAGACCATCCGTCCTGCTTTTGAGTTTGTGAAAACAAAACCGACCAGCTCCATTGTCTCATCTGTCTTCCTGATGTGCCTGAAAGACAGCGTGTTGGTTTACGGAGATTGTGCCGTCAACCCCAATCCCAATGCCCAGCAGCTCGCAGAAATAGCCATCAGTGCGGCTGAAACGGCCCGTATTTTCGGTGTCGACCCCAAGGTTGCCATGCTTAGCTATTCTACCGGTGCTTCGGGCAAGGGTGAAGATGTGGAGCGTGTGACCGAGGCGACCAGGATTGCCAAAGAGTTGATCAAAGAGCGCGGACTGGACTTCCCCATTGAGGGACCGCTTCAGTACGATGCGGCTGTAGATCCGGCAGTAGCCAAGGTCAAGATGCCGGATTCCGATGTGGCTGGACAGGCTACGGTCTTTATCTTCCCGGATCTGAATACCGGCAACAACACCTACAAGGCAGTGCAGAGAGCAGCAAATGCCGTGGCTATCGGGCCTATCTTGCAGGGCTTGAATAAGCCGGTCAACGATCTGTCACGGGGATGTACTGTGCCGGATATTGTCAATACCGTCGCCATTACCGCCATTCAGGCGCAGGCGGAAAAGAAATAATACTCGTTTTGCGGGAGGCCCGGTTTCCGGGCCTCCCGGATTTCGAGCGAATTTTTGTGAAAAAAACACAGCCAAGTGTGCTGCGAAAACATTTAATGAAGACAAGTAGGGGCGTACGAAATGAAAGTTCTGGTTATCAACTCTGGCAGTTCATCAATCAAATACCAGTTGCTCGACACCGAGACCGAAGCGGTCATGGTCAATGGACTGGTTGAGAGGATCGGCGAAGAGGTGGGCGACCTGAAAAACAAGGCCTTCCCTGGCACCGAAAATGAAGTGGTGACAGAAATTCAACAGCCCATTCCGGATCACAACACTGGAATGCGTCTGGCCATTGAGCTGATCACTGACCCCGAGAAGGGAGTGCTCAAGGATAAAGGCGAGATCGGCGCAATCGGTCACCGAGTCGTGCATGGTGGTGAGGATTTTCACAAGTCCACTGTGATTACCGACGAAGTTATTGCTGCTATTGAAGCCTGTGTTCCACTGGCTCCGTTGCATAACTCCGCGAATCTGGATGGTATCCGGGTGGCAATGGAATTGTTCCCTGAAGCTCCTCAGGTCGCTGTCTTCGATACTGCTTTCCATCAGACCATTCCAGCCCATGCCTACATGTATGCTTTGCCTTACGCCCTGTACGAGGAGAATCGTATCCGTCGCTATGGTTTCCACGGAACTTCCCACAAGTTCGTTGCCGGTGAAATGGCTCGTCTGCTTGGCAAGCCTCTGGAAGAAACCAACATGGTGACAGTTCACCTGGGTAACGGCGGTTCCATCACTGCTGTCGAAAACGGTCAGTCCGTTGATACTTCCATGGGCATGACGCCGCTGGAAGGGCTGGTCATGGGAACTCGGTCAGGTGATGTTGACCCCGCTGTCCATACTTTTCTGGCTCGGAATAAAGGGATGGACATTGAGCAGATCGACACCTTGTTGAACAAGGAATCCGGCCTCAAGGGACTGTGTGGAATGAATGACATGCGTGATATCCACGCTGCCATTGAAAAAGGTGACAAACACGCCGAGATCGCTCTTGGGGTGCAGACATATAGAAATCGTAAGTATATTGGCGCGTACATGGCTGTTCTTGGTCGTGTTGATGCAATCGTCTTTACCGCCGGTATCGGTGAGAATGATGATATCGTGCGTCGTGAGTCATTGAAAGACCTGGAGGCTTTCGGTGTCGAGATCGACCAGGATGCCAATGCCAAACGTGGAAAGGAACCATTCAAGATTAGCACTGAGGCTAGTAAGGTTGCTGTCTGGGTGATTCCTACCAATGAAGAACTCGCTATCGCGAGGGAAGCTCGAGAAGTCCTGAGCAAGTAACAACGACCGTTGCGGAGGCCTCTTCCCTGTCATAGGGGGAGAGGCTTTTGGTCAAAGTATCAATGGAGGTGGGTGCTATGCCTTCCAAGGAAGATTTGTACGGAAAATTTGTGGAAAAAGCGAAGCTTGTCTCCGCTATTATTACAGAAATTTCCAGTGAGGATGACGCGCTGGATTACCTTTTAGACCTGTGTGACAAGAAAGAGGCATGCCAACTGCTGGCAAGCGGCTGCGAGCTTGATTTGTCCAAAAAGGCTGAAGACCTGTGTGACGGAAAGCAGAAGAAAGTCATTGCCGCCCCCGGTCTCAAAAAAGAATTATACTCCAAGCTGGAGACTCGGGCAACTAAGGCCGGTTTCGACTGTATCGATTCAGGCATGCGCGATCACCTTGCCGGGGTTGATATTGGCTTTACCATAGCCGACTACGGTATTGCCGACACCGGCACACTGATGCTGGACTGCCCAAGCGAGGAACTGCGTTTGGCGACCATGGTCAGTGAATTTCATGTCTGCATTCTTTCGAAGTCCAAAATTCGGGCCAATACATACGCTGTGGAAAAAATGATGCTCACCCGGATGAACAAAAAGCCAAACTATCTGGCGTATATTACCGGTGCCAGCCGTACCGCGGACATCGAGCGTGTGCTCACCATGGGTGTCCACGGTCCCCTCGAACTCCATATCCTTGTTTTGGAGGACTAGTCATGCAGAAAGCCAAAGATTTGAAAGAATACCGTGGAGAATTGCGCGAGTCCCTGGATAATGATTTCCTGCGCACAACTCTTGATAATTTTGCCGTGGCCTACCGGGCCGGTCGCGCCAATGCCTTTAAGGATATGGATGTCAAAGGCCTGATCAATGACATCGCGTGTTCCAAGGATGCTGCCGCTGAAAATGCCGATGCTTTGTACGAAGAGTTCAAAGCCAATGCCGAGGCTGCTGGTATTAAAGTCCACTTTGCCAAAGATGGAGATGAAGCCAACCGTATCATCGCCGGAATTGCCAAAGATGCGAAGTGTAAATCCATCGTCAAATCCAAGTCCATGACTGCCGAGGAAACTCTGCTCAACCATGATCTTGAAGATGCCGGATTTGAAGTCATCGAGACAGACCTCGGAGAATGGATCATTCAGTTGCGTCATGAAGGACCGTCTCACATGGTCATGCCTGCCATTCACCTGTCACGGCATCAGGTCGGCGATCTGTTCACGGATGTGACCGGGAAAAAACAGGATTCCGAGATTGAAAAACTGGTTAAGGTTGCCCGTCGTGAGTTGCGTCAGAAATATGTCGATGCGGATATGGGTATTACCGGAGCCAACTTTGCAGTCGCGGAGACCGGTGGAATCGGATTGGTGACCAATGAAGGAAACGCCCGCCTGGTTTCAACCCTGCCTCGTGTCCATGTCGCCCTGATGGGAATCGACAAGTTGTTGCCTACACTGCATGATGCACTGCGTATCCTCAAGGCTCTGCCTCGTAACGCGACCGGGCAGCAGATTACATCGTATGTCACCTGGATCACGGGTGCCAACGAGTGCCTGGCCGCAGAAGATGGCAAGAAAGAAATTCACTATGTCGTTCTCGACAACGGGCGTTCCGAACTCATCAAGGATCCCTTGTTCTCGCAGATCAACCGGTGTGTTCGTTGTGGTGCCTGCGCCAATGTCTGCCCTGTTTACCGTCTTGTCGGCGGGCATAAAATGGGTCACATCTACATCGGTGCCATTGGCTTGATTCTGACATACTTCTTCCATGGTAAAGACAAGGCCAAGAATCTCGTCCAGAACTGCATCAACTGCGAAGCATGCAAGGATGTGTGTGCAGGTGGAATTGATCTGCCACGCCTGATCAAGGAAATCCACGCGCGTATTCTGGAAGAGGACGGACACCCGTTACCTGCCATTTTGATGGGCAAATTGCTCAAAAATCGCAAATTGTTCCATACTCTTTTACGGACCGCCAAGTGGGGACAAAAGCCCATTGCCGAAAAGGACGGATTCATTCGTCATTTGCCTATGGTCTTTGCAAAGGAACATCAGTTCAAGGCTCTGCCCACTATTGCCGAGACGCCTTTCCGTGATTGGTGGCAGAAGAATCGTCCTGATGTGGATAAGCCGAAATTGCGTGTCGCTCTGTTCTCTGGTTGTGTGCAGGACTTTGTATACCCCGAGCAGATGCAGGCGGCCGTCAAGGTCTTTGCGGACAATGGTGTTGCAATGGACTACCCCATGGAGCAATCCTGCTGCGGTCTGCCAGTTCAGATGATGGGTGAAATGGGTGCATCCCGTGATGTTGCAAAGCAGAATCTGCGGGCCTTCGAGACCGGAGCATACGATTATATCATCACCTTGTGTGCTTCATGTGCGTCGCACCTCAAGCACAATTATCCGAAGTTGGTCATGGATAAACCTTCCTTGAAGCTCAAGGCCGATGAATTCGCAGCAAAGGTCATTGATTACTCTTCTTTTGTGAACGATGTGCTCAAAGTGAAGAAAGAAGACTTCCGCGAAGTCGGGACCAAAGCAACATATCATGCTCCCTGCCATCTCTGCCGTGGGCTTGATGTTCATGACGCGCCTCGTCAGTTGATAGAAAAGGGCGGCATGGACTATGTCGAGTGCACTGAAGAAGAGGTCTGCTGCGGTTTTGGAGGAACATTCTCCATGAAGTTCCCGGAACTGTCTGCCGAGCTGTTGAAAAAGAAACTGGACAATGTTGAAGCCACGGGCGCTGATGTGCTTCTGACTGATTGCCCCGGTTGCGTCATGCAGCTGCGTGGTGGGCTGAAGAATCGCGGCTCCAAGGTTCAAGTACGCCACGTTGCAGAGGTTCTTGCAGATAATAAAAAATAAGAACTGCCATATTGAATGCATGAGGCTTTCGAAATAGGTTGGACCGCAATCCCCTCGAAGCAACTGCCACGCTTCCTCCTATGAGATACCGCCTTCATGTAGGTTCCCCGTCCGCTGCGGGACGGGGAACCATATATTTATACTTGACGGCCGGTTAAGCTCCATACTACCGGACCTGATTTAGGGGTGATACATGGCACCAGTGCAGAATCGATACTTACGCCAATTCGTCGCGGTCTATTTTGGTCTCTTCCTACTCATTTCGGGACTTTCATTCTGGTTTGTCTCAGCCTTCTCCGGTGAACTCTGGGCGGCGTCCGCTCTTGCAACCGGAGTTCTGACAGCTTTCGGCTTACTCGGTATTGCGCTGACAGTCCTGATAGGGCGGAGTTTCATTCGTCCGCTCAAAGTTGTGACCGAATATACAACCAACATACTTGATGGTAACTATGCAGGAGCTGATGAAGCCGCCATGGCTGATGCTGTTCCAGGCCTTGGCGACCTTGTTCATGAGCTTTCTTCCCGTTTCAAGGAACGGTTGGGATTCTCCAATAGTATTCTTGAGGGGCTTCCTGTTCCCATCTGCATTGTGGATACCAGGGAGAGGATAACCTTCCTCAATCAGGAATGCCTGAAAATGCTCGGGTCTAATGAGGACCCCAAGTCCTATTATGGCAAGATGATTTCCCAGATATTTTACAAGGATGACAGGAAGTCACTCATTGGGACCTGCATGGATGAGAACACCCGGACAATCAACCGGGAGGGTCTGTTCAAACATGTTGATGGAAGCGATATTCACGCACGCATCAATGCTTTTCCCCTGACAGATGTCGAAGGGGTGATCATAGGCGGGTGCTGTCTCTATCTTGATACGACTGAGTTGAAACGTCGTGAGGCGGAAATAGTCAGTCAGCATGATCGATTGGCGACTGCTGCTTCTCAGGCTACCGAGGTTTCCGAGGAATTGGCAACAGCCGCTTCACAATTGGAATCCGTCGTGATTCAGGCTCGAAGCGGAACGCGGACACAGTCCGAGAGAACAGGAGAAACCGCGACTGCCATGGAAGAGATGACTGCCACAGTGCTGGAAGTGGCTCGCCTGGCTCAGGATGCCGCTCTCAATGCTGATGATGCTCGCCAGCAGGCGGAAGAGGGGGCTGGTATTGTCACGCAGGTCGTCAGTTCCATCGATGAGGTCGCTGGACATGCTCATGATCTCAAAATCTCCATGGAAGAGCTTGATGAGCGAGCTGACAAGATCGGTAAGGTGCTTGGCGTCATCGAAGACATCGCGGACCAGACCAATTTGCTTGCACTCAATGCTGCCATTGAGGCGGCGCGGGCTGGTGATGCTGGGCGGGGCTTTGCTGTCGTGGCTGACGAGGTTCGGAAATTGGCTGAAAAAACCATGGAAGCGACACGAGAGGTGCATCTTGCAATAACCGGTATTCAGGACGGTGCCCGCAAGAATGTCAAAGCAACAGAAGTCGCGGTTGTTTCTGTTGGAAAAACCACAGAGATGGCAGGGCGTTCAGGTGAGGCTCTGCACAGTATTGTCTCTGTGGCAGAGGCCACTGCAGACAGGGTGCGCAATATCGCGACTGCTGCCGAGCAGCAGTCTGCTGCCAGTGAAGAAATCAATGAAGCGACTGTTGATGTCAGCCGGGTCTGTCAAGATACGGACGGTTTGATGACAGATGCCTCCGATGCGATTACGCGTTTGTCTGAACTTGCGAAAACACTTGGCAAGATCATTCGCGAAATGCAGTGAGGAGCAAAATAATTTTGTATAAATGATGACAAAAAGCTTCTTTGTGATTAATATTGGTAATGTAACCTAATATCGTTTGAGATGGAAAGTGTTATTGGGTTGAAATTGTTGAACATAAAGCACAAGAGAGAGTTGAGACGTGGTCAGACACATTGTTATGTGGACTTTGAAAGAGGAAGTGGATGGCGTTCCGGCTAAGGAAAATGCCGCCAAGATGAAAGAAATTCTTGAAGCCTTACAGGGACGGATTGAAGGATTGAGGTATATCGAAGTCAGTCATGATATCGTTGATGCTGATCCAGAGTGCCATGTTGTTTTGTGCTCTGAGCACGATGATGCTGCGGCGCTTGACCATTATCAGGGGCACCCTGAGCATCAAGCGTGTGTCGCCTTTGTAAAGACCGTTGCCGCCAGTAGAAAGGCGGTTGATTACACAGTATAAAAGTCAGAAGCTGGGCTAATCCGGGGAGCCTGGTTCCTGAGACGGAAGACGTGAGATTACAGGAGTCGTGACAGGGGTGAAGACGTTACGAAGGAGAATGCCATGTCTATGCGTTATGATCAGGAACGGAAACGGATTATTTGCCGTTGGGAGGAGCCTACCAAAGTTGTCATGAACAAAAAGGAAGGCGTCATCAAACGTTCACGGATGATTACGGTCAAGGTGAACGATAATGGCAAATTGAACAGCAAGGACATTCGGAGGCACGGGAAGCACCCTATGTTTCCGTATATCAACCGTTTCAACAAGATGCTCAATAGCATCGAATGCTTTCCTCAATGCCAGAATGAATACAAATGCGCAGTGTGCGGAATGGAGCATGACGTTAGTCCCCATTTCGATACCAAGCGCCAGTCGATCATCTGGCTGTGCCGGGATCACCTGAATGATTCTCCCAAGGTCGTTGATTGATTGTACTGATTAGGAGATCCGATCAACGGCTTTGATGAATTTCATCGGGCCTCTTGGCATGGCAAGCAAAAAAAGCCCCCATCTCGTTGACGAGGTGGGGGCTTCTCGATGAAATTCACTCCCTAAAATTGATAGCGCAATCCAAGGAGAACTTTGTGAGTGCCGATATCCTTGACTTGACTCTCAACATTGACGTCTGTGGATGTCCCGGTAACTTTCTCTCCGTCTCCGTAATAATCATACCTGTAAGCAAGATCGAGAATAATTGATTCGGTTATGCTCCAACCGACGCCTGCGCCGAGGTTAAAAGCAAGGTTGGTTGAGGTCTTGCTGCCTGGATCGGAAATGGTGGAGGTGCTGAAGCTCTCTTCAACCCAGGCGACACCGACACCTCCGTTGATGAATGGTGTAAAGTCAGTTGAATTGTAAAAATCCCAGTAGACATTCAGCATGACAGTCTGCAGCGAGATGGTATCCGTTAACGACGAGTTGCTATCGCTGTATTTGTACTTGAAATCTCCGGTGTACATGTATTCGATTTCTGTGCGAATGGGGTATTCATATCCCATCCAATCATATCCTGCGGCAAAGCCGATTGCTCCTGCTTCTTTATCGAATTTACTGCTTGAACTTGTTCCTGTTGCGTTGCCTGAGGTACTTTTATCTGCATCAAGGTACGAACCTCCCACCTTGATAGAACCGTAAAAGCCACCTTGGTCAGCAAATGCGAATCCCGTGAATGTGAAAAGTAAAGCCACGATGATTGTAAGGCATTGAAGACTTTTCATACGCTCATTCTCCCGCAATAAAATATGAAGACACCTTTTCACCCAGTACATAAAAAAGAGGTTTAAGTCAATGGGGGCGCGAATAATTGGGTGTTTGCAATTTTATACTTCATCCCACTGATTATTTGGGTATAGTGATTTTGATCTCTTCAATATACGAGGTGATCTCTCTCCTTGAAGCAGAAAATTCTTTTACCGAATAGGTTGCTTATGAGCGATGAATTGGTTTTTGCAAATGAATCCGAGTCGTCTGGTAGCGGGGAGTTGCGAGGGACGAGTGGGGATTGGAAAGTGCTGATCGTCGACGATCAGAGTGATGTCCATAAAGTTACTCGTTTGGTGCTGGATGACTTCGCCTTCGAGGGGCGAAAGGTGACTTGCATGAGCGCCTATTCCGGGGAAGAAGCCAAAAAGATTATGCAGGAGCACCCGGACGTGGCTGTCATGTTACTTGATGTTGTCATGGAAACAAACCGCGCTGGGTTGGAAGTCGCTCGATATGTCCGGGCTGTTGCAAAAAATCAATTCGTCAGAATTATCTTGCGCACAGGAGAACCAGGGGAAGCGCCGGAACGTGAAGTTGTGACGGGTTTGGATATTAATGATTATAGGCAAAAGACGGAATTGACCTCAGATAGATTAGTCACTGCTGTGACGACCGCAATCAGGTCATATCGGGATCTCAAAATGATCAATGATGCCCGGAGAGGTTTGCACCTTTTGGCCATGTCTGTTGCTCATCAAATCAGGAACAGGACAATTGCTATTGCCGGATTTGCCAATATCATCAAGCGTAAAGGGGGGAATTCACCAGAAACAAGCGATTACCTGGGAACTATTCTGGAAGAATCTTCGCGTTTGGAACATATGGTGAATGATGTCACGAAATATGCTTCCATCAGCTTGGGGGAAATGCAGCCATCGGATATCCGTGAACTTATTGAGACTGCAACGAATGCCATTGATACCAAACAGGCAGATTTGGGCGGCGTCGTTTGGGAGGTCTTGTGTCCCAATCAGATGGTTATGGTTGATCCTGAGTTATTTATCAAAGCGTTCGAAGCAATTCTGCAAAACAGTGTTGATTTTAGTGAGGGGGTTCCACAAATCAAGATACGCGTTGCGCCAAGTCGGATGATTTGTGCTATAGAAGTGCAGGATAGCGGGACAGGAATCAATGAGGACGATATGCCGCATATTTATGATCCTTTTTTTTCACTCAAGCCCAAGGGGTCGGGCATGGGGCTTTGTATTGTGCGTAAAGTCGCCATGGAGCACCAATGGGATGTTCACATTGATTCCACGCCTGGGGAAGGCACTCTGGTAGAGATTATTATTCCTCGAAGAGACTTGACTGGAATGGGCAGTTGAAAGCGTGTGAAGTGGATAAAAAACGTGAGACTCTAGCTGTAATTAGCTAAAAAATATTTTTGGTGAGGATATATCTGTATGGGGTAGGCACAACAAGAAGGCCGTCCACACAAGGTGGGACGGCCTTTGTCGGTGAATCTCTTTTGCCAGTTACATAAAGTAGTACGTGGCGACCAGTCCCATAAGGGACATGGTAATAGTATAAGGCAAAGCCAGGATAACCATCCGGCCGTAGGAAAGCCTGATAACCGGAGCTAGTGCTGAGGTCAGCAGGAACAGGAAGGCAGCCTGGCCGTTGGGAGTGGCGACGGAGGGGATATTGGTCCCTGTGTTGATGGCGACTGCGAGTTTGTCGAAGTGGGCCATGGTTTCCAGTATTTTTGTTTGAAGTGCCTGCGGCATGGAAGCCACAACATCGATACGAGCCAGGTGGGGATCTGTAAGTCGGTCCATGAGTGCGACGCCATCAGTTACACCGGGCATTCCAGCCAGGACAGACTCAAAGTGCATCTTGGTTTCTGATATGTAGACTGTCGCTACGAAGACGTTATCGGAGATCATGGAGAGGACTCCATTGGCAACGTAATACGCGGCAAGCTGGGCATGTCCATGCATGCCAAGGACTATATCCATGACAGGGGCAAAGAGGTGCTGGTCATGAATAACACCGACAATGGCGAAGAAAACAACGAGCAGGGCAGTGAAGGGCAGTGCCTCTTCGAATGCCGGGCCAAGTTGGTGCTCATCCGTGAACCCGTTCATTGAAGTCAGCAAGACAATAACTGAGAGACCAATGATCCCAACTGCGGCAAGGTGGAAGGCCAAAGCAAGAATCAGCCAGATACCGATTAACGCCTGGACGACAAGCTTGGCTTTTCCTTGAAGGCCGCGCTTTTCTTCCATCTCAATGGCTGTTTCCAGGAGGTGGGAACGGATATTCCCAGGCATTTCTGCGCCGTAACCGAAGATTTTGAATTTTTCCACGAGGATGCAGGTCAGCAGCCCTGTTGCGAGTACCGGCATGGAAACCGGAGCCACTTGCAGGAAGAAGGGAATGAAGTGCCAACCCATTTCCGAGCCGATGAGAAGGTTCTGGGGTTCACCGACAATGGTACACACTCCACCAAGGGCGGTGCCGACAGCACCGTGCATCATCAGGTTGCGCAAAAAAGCCCGAAACTCTGAAAGTTCGGCCCGTTGAGTATCTTTGACCGACTGATCCGAGCACAGATCATGTGTGCAACTCATGGTTTTACCAGAGGCAAAGCGGTGATAGACGTTATAAAATCCATAAGCTACCGCGATAATGACCGCTGTGACTGTCAGGGCATCGAGAAAAGCGGAAAGGAATGCGCCTGCAAAGCTGAACAGCAGTGAAATGACGATTTTCGAACGGACTTTGGTCAGGATGCGGGTGAAGGTGAATTGCAGGAAATCCTTCATGAAATAGATACCTGCAACCATGAAGATCAATAAGAGTATGACTTCAAAGTTCGCGTGCGCTTCATGGTAGACTGTCTCGGGGTGCGTCAGTCCGAGCAAAACAGCTTCCATGGCGAGTAATCCACCAGCAGGAAGCGGATAGCATTTCAATGCCATGGCCAGTGTGAATATGAACTCACCAATCAGTATCCATCCTGCGATGAAAGGGCCGACTGTAAAGATCAGAATCGGGTTAAGAACAAGAAAGGCCAGTATCGCCAGTTTGTACCAGTTCGGCGCATTGCCGAGGAAGTTACGGCTGAAGGCCTGTGTCATGGTTTGAGCCATTGTGGAATCTCCTCACTCATTGTGTATTCGGGGGTCTCTGGTTGTGTGAACAACCTATTCGCCGATTGTCATTGTCGGATACATGCCCGCATCTGCCCCGCCTTGAAATGGCTGGAGTATATTGAAGCAAGCATCCTGGGTTTTTTGGGCATGTCCTCGGGTTTCTTCGGTTCCGTCGAAATTGGCTCCGTTTTCTTCCCGAATATGGGCAATACGATGTTTGAACGCTTCGACAAACGCTTTCCCATCACCCTTGAAGGTCATGTTACCGATGACTATATCAGTGGTTTTGGCGAGTGTCTCAAGGCTCATGCATTGATCTTTCAGGTCTGATTGTTTGGTTACATATCCCCATACCGCTGAATTCTCGGGTATCGTGATCGGTTCTTCTGCGTCAATGATAGTATGGGGCATCACGATCGAATCACGGCCGACCGTGATTGGGCAGGTCGCTGTGCCATGAACAAAGGAGTTGAATCCGACAAACACATTTGGAGCAAGCCGTGTGTGGATGACTTTGCCTCCATGAGCTGTGACATTAAAGCCTTCGTAAACCGCATTTTTGATATAGCAATTCTCTTGCGCGTTCGATCCCTTGCCGATGTCTGAATTTTCGACATGGGCGCGTTGGGCTATGAGTGAATTGTCCCCAATCTTGCAATCTCCTTTGATGACAGAGTATGGATTGACATAGGTCCCTTCTCCAACCTCAACTCCCATGAGTTCCGGTTGGACAGAGGAGTAAACCGGGACAAAATCTTCTTTGAATTCTTCAACATAGTCGATGAACTTTCCGGTGATTTTTCCGTTTTCGTCCATGCTGACATACTGCTCCACGACCCCTTCGGGGTAGACGTAGTTGAATTCGAAGAGTCCGTTTGATTTGATCCAGACCCTGCCGGATTCAATAGTCAGACGCGACAGGTCTCCAGCTTGAACATAGGAAAAATTGCCCACAACACAGTTGTGCATAATAGAGAGATCAATCGTGGAAAAGGGGCCTAGGTAAACTCCTTCACAGGTTGTACCATGAATATTGGAAAAGTGCATGGCAAGAGTGTTTAGTATCTTGAAAACTTCTGGAGTTTCAGGGTTCTTGGAGTGGTTGTGGACGAGAGTCTTGATCAGGCAACTATTGATGACCCGGATAACCTCATCGTAAAAGAGCGTGGTTTTGACTCCATTGAATTCGACCACGTCTCCCTTGCGTTTAAGCTCATCGCCGCGCAGATCAGACTTATAGACAACGGAGCGGTCAACCTGCGTTTTACCGAGAAAATATGTACCGGCCATATTTGAATTCTGGAAACGAAAGCTGATCGGATGATCTTCCGTCAGCGCATAAAACGCATAGTATTGCAGATGCCGTTCACGTGGTATGGCATTGGTGAGAATCTGTTTTACATCTATCCCCATCGGTTTCAGATTTACGTTGACCCGGGATGCGATATGATCAAACAAAGCTTCGAGTTTTTTCATTGTCATCTACTCTATGTTGGAAGGTTCAAATGGAAGACAGCTGTTGCTTGTGAGCAAAACTGTTGCAATTTGTTACTCTGGCAACCTTGAGTTTGTGTCTTGTGGTAGAATCAGACAATATGCTTGATTCAGAAATCATCCTAAGCCACTAAAAAATAACCTTTATCTTTGTATGAAGAATCGTTTGAGAGTCTTCTTTGCGTGCTGATACTCTTCTGTATGAAAGAACAAACCAATTTCACTTGTACAGTTTTGAATGCTCTTATGAGGCCGTTGAGAGTGTTATTGCGAGGCTCCAGAGTGTTGTTTTCTGAGAGCAGTAAGATCGAGGACCAGTAAAAAATGAGTCATTTCAGGGAATGAACGTTGCAATTTGTTACTCTAGTCCTTTCGGCTCGTCTACCCCCCTATGGGGACCGTTATGGGCATACCCATCATTGGCCAGATAACCAGGACTGCGATGCCGACGATAATCATCAGAAGCAAAGATGCAGGAATGCCCCATCCGAAGAATTCTCCGGTCGTGAATTGGCCGGAATCATAGGCAATTGCATTGGGAGCGGCTCCAACAAGGAGCATGAATGGCATACCGGCTACGACGAGTGATGCGTAAAGGATGACTTCGGGAGACACGCCAAGGTACGGAGCAATAACCAGGGCCACGGGAAGAGAGATAGCTATTGCCGCAACATTCATGATGAAATTCGTCATCATCATGACGAAAAACGCGATGGACATGACGAAGATGAACCAATGTGCATCTTGAAACATGACAAGCCAGTTGACCGCCATCCACTTGGCAGCTCCGGTTTCCCAGAGGCAGAAGCCGATAGACATGGCTCCGGCAAAAAGCAGAATTATATTCCAGGGAATATCTTCCAGATCTTTGAGGTCCAGTATCTTGAAGATGAAGAAGAGGACCGATGAACAGAGGATTATCGCCGTTTTATCAACCGCTTTGAGTGCAGGAACAAACGCTCGAAGTGACATGATAATAATCACGGTTCCAACGATGACGGCAGCCATTATTTCCTCTCGGGTCAAGCTTCCCATTCTGGCATTGAGCTCACGAGCTTTTTCGCGCAGTCCCGGTATGCGATCCTTTTCCGGTTTGCAGACAAGCATGAAAAATCCCCAGAGCAGAAAAGTCATTCCCCATCCTATAGGGGCCATGTAATAGGAGAGTTCAAAGAACCCGATGTCAACATTGATGATCTCCTTGTAAAATCCAATGGCGACAGCGCCGCGAGCTGCGCCGAGCAACGTGACAATTGATCCTGCCCCGGCCACATAGGCCATGCCGATGAAAAGGCCTTTGCCGAACTTGGTCGGCTTGTTGCCTTCGCCGTAAAGGGCGTAGATGGCCAGCAGTAAAGGATAAATCGTGGCTGCAACAGCGGTATGGGCCATGATGTGTGTCAGTGCTGCGGTTACCACGAAGACACCGAGGTAGATCATTGATGTGCGTTCGCCCACGATATCAAGCATCTTGTAAGCGAGACGTTTTGTCAGTCCTGTCTTGGTGAAGACGAGGCCGATCATGATCGAAGCAAATATGAACAGAACTGACGGGTCCATGAAGTCTTTGAAGGCGACCTTGGCAGGACGGATCATGAACATGACCTGTAATATCCCGATCATAAGTGAGGTGATACCAATAGGGACGACCTCAAAAACCCACCATGTTCCCGCAAGTAAAAAGACTCCAATGGCCCCTTTTGCTTCTCTGGAGAGGATAAAGTGTTCACCCATGGGGTCGACGGCATCGGGCCACGGTGGTGCATAATAGACAACTGCGAACAGAATGATGCCTGTGAGCATGAAAATCAGTCGTTTCCAGTCGAAAGCGGATTTGGCGGCTTGAGCTGTTTCCATTGTCGTTCTCCTCAAAAAAAACGAAATATTATTGACACGCGCAAGCCAGCATCCGCGACTTGACTTCATTGTAAATGTCACTGAGGCGCAGGACGCCGGAGATGTTGCCATTTTTTCTGACTATAAGCGGTTGGTGTTTGCCAACGATATAGCAGTGAATGCCGTATGCGAGGGTGTCGTCTTCATTGAGAAAATCGATTTCAGAGGGGATATGCATCACTTGGGATACTCCCTGTCTACAGCCCTCTTTGCAGAGTGTTTCAAGTGGATTTGCCCAGAGGCCAAACTCTTTGAAAGCGTCTGCAACATATTGTTTGGAAAGGGTGTCGGTTCCAAGTCCTTTTCCGGCCAGTCTTTTGTAGCTTGGTTCAAGAGCCGCCAGGATATCAGTCATGGTCAACACACCTGCGAAGTCGCCCTTGGTGTTAACTACAATCAAATCTCGATGTTGGCTCTCATCAAGAACAAGAATCGCCTGTCCAAGCGTGGCATCCTTGCCGATGGTGAGATATTCTTCGACAGGGATCATCAGGTCTTTCACTTTCATGACAATATTCCTCCCATGGTAAAGCTGTAAGAGACAGTTTATCTACGAGTGAACGCTATGATTTCCTACAATGTATCCTGTTGTCCAAGAGGGATTCCTTGATGGTGCAGCACGCTGGTGCTTCTCCCGGACTCGTGTCGTTTTTCAGGGAAATGGTGAGCTGCCGGTAGTTCATCCCCCCCCATTTGTCACCAGCTTTTGACCGGCTGGCTGCGATACATCAGAATTCTATTGATAGAATATAGTTGAATGCGTCAAGAATATATCGTGAAAAAAAGAGCAAGTACGTTTTGAAACGTTATGAAACTATTTTATGGAACAAGACCGTTTCTTTGTGCAACACATTACGGTCATTTTGTTTCTTGGTAGTAATTTTGACCATGAGCTATTCTGCCACCCAGGTAAGCCTCAAGAACGATGTCGGCAGGACCGCAGATGTCATCCACCACCCGAATGCCTTTCCATTCGAGAAAATCGAAAAATTCTTTTTCGATACCAGCACAAATGACTGTTTGGATACCTTCGCTGACCGCTGCCCGGCACATCGATTCGGCTGAAGGATTTTCAATAGCGACATTTTTTTCCTCAACCCTGCCCATGGCACTGGTTTCCCGAATAATGGAGACAACAAGCACTTCTGCCGCGAGATCAAATCGTGGGGCAAGCTCTTTCCCCAGGAGAGGGATCAGTATCTTTTCCATACATTCACCTATTCAATTCCAAAGTGTTTCATCTTGCGCCATAGTGTTGAACGGCCCCAGCCGAGTAACTCTGCTGCCCGTCTTTTCTTGCCACCGGTTTTGACCAATGCATCCAGTATCATCTTTCTTTGAACGTCTTCCCAGCGTTCGGGGGGGATACTTCTGCTTCCTGCTTCTCCATTTGCATGATGTGAAGTCGATGGGGTTGTCGTCAAATCCTTCGGAAGGCCAGTGCCATGGAGCATGTACCCTGGGAGGTGGCGCATCCTTATGAGTTTACCATCGCAGAAGTTGACTGCATATTCGATGAGATTCTTCAATTCTCTGACATTGCCGGGATAGGCATAGGATTCGAGGAGTTTCTGTGCATTTTTCGAGAATCCTTCAACACTTTTGCCAAAACGGTTTTGAAACATTTTTAGAAAATGGTCCTGAAGAAGAAAGATATCATCTCCTCTTTCTCGCAAAGGAGGGAGGTGGAGTCTGATGACATTCAACCTGTAAAGAAGATCCTGGCGAAATTCCTTTTGCCTCACCAATTTATCAAGGTCGTACTGTGTCGCAGCCATGATACGAACATCCGTGCGCATCCCTTTTGCTGATCCAACAGGGTACACGACATGGTCATCCATGTACGAGAGAAGTTTGGTTTGTACTGATATGGGAAGGTCTCCAATCTCGGCGACGAAAAGGGTTCCCCCATGCGCCATTCGTAGGCGTCCGGGCTTGTCGTGATCAGCACCTGGAAGAGAGTGTTTGATATGACCGAAAAATTCGGATTCCAACAAAGTCGGGGGGAGTGCGCCGCAGTTTACCTTGATGAAAGGTCCGTCAGATCTTTCGGATTCATTATGAATCTCCTCGGCGAGCATATCCTTTCCAGTTCCTGTTTCCCCTGAGATGAGCACGGGCGAATCTGTCTGGGCAATGGCGGGGGTCATGGAAAAAATCTTTCGGACCTGAGGGCTTCGTCCGACAAGTTCTCCCAATCCGAAGACACACCCTGAGGTTTCATCCAAGGGGTGAGGTGAGCCAGGAGTGATTGTTTCGACAATGCCGGTCATTTCTCCTTTCTCATCAATAATAGGACTGACCGTCAGGCTGACGAATATCCTCTCTCGGGCTCGGTTGATGAGATTGGCTTCAATTTTTTTCTCTGTATACCCGGACCAACCGCTCATGACAGGGCAGCCATTGACACAGTAATCACATCGAAGTGCGTGAAGACATTGAAGCCCTTGGCTCTGTTTTTTATTGATTCCGGTGATTGTCTCGTACGCCTTGTTCACCAGACGCAAGGTTCCACGTGTATCCATCACGGCGACACCGATGGGCAACTGGTCCATAATGGCAACGAGGCCTTTTTCATCGGTAATGGGTGGCATGAGAGTCGGGTCAGATAACAGCATGGTGGTTTATTTCCCTCAAATCAATGTGTGTAAGGGGTTCCTTTCATGCTGTAATTTTGAACCGAATTGGAACGTTTTGGCAAGGCTAAGCTGGAAAATATAAGCAGGAAATATAAAACGGCATGGGAGAGATGATTTAAATTTTATTCATAGAGTGAATAAAAGGATTTTGGCAGAGGTAAAGATTTGTGTGTCCCGCTGAATTTGCATGGTGGCCATTCCGGAAAAAACATTCGCTCTCCATTATGTGGAGGATTGGTTTTGTCGAGCCAGGCGTGAGTGAGGAGTTAAAATTGAAAATAGATGAACGGTTTGTACCCATCGGGGAAAAACATGGCCGAGACCCAGAGCAGGGTGAAGAGCAGTGTTGGGGAGTACCACTGTCTTTTTTGAGGGTATATCCATCGACGCCATAGTCCTTTGGACTCAAGTAGGTGCACAGCAAGGGTGCCCAAGAGAATGAAGAGGACAAAGGGATTTATCCATGAAATCCCTGCTTCAGGGATGAACATTTGTCGGAGCATGAGTTGGGCTGTGCCAAAACCGTCGCTTCGGAAAAGAACCCATCCAATGATGACAAAAAGCATTGTGAATATCCAACCTGCCAACTGAATATATCGAGAATCCACTTGAGGGCCATGGTGCATCCAGAGTCTGTTTTTGGCCAGAGCCAATCCATGCATGGCTCCCCAGGCGACAAAGGTCCAGGCTGCTCCATGCCAGAGTCCACAAAGAATCATTGAAAGAAGTAGATTGGCGTAGGTTCGGAGTGGGCTTTTCCAACTGCCGCCGAGAGGAATATACAGATAGTCCCGTACCCAGGATGACAGGGATATATGCCACCTTTTCCAGAATTCACGGGGGCTTCGGGCGAGGTAGGGAAAATTGAAATTTTCGCCGAGATCATATCCCAGAATTCGGGCTATTCCAATAGCCATGTCCGAGTAACCGGAAAAGTCGAAGTAGATTTGCATTGTATAAGCGAGAGCAGCCAGCCATGTCGTGATCGAGTCATAGGCTCCCGCATGGATGAAGACATTGTCTGAAAACATGGCCAGTCGATCTGCAATGAAGACTTTTTTGAATAAGCCATAAGTAAAAAGCTGAAATCCACAATAAAAATTCTCTTTTGTCAGTGCCTTGTATGATTTGAGTTGAGGGAGGAAATCGGAGGCGCGGACGATGGGACCTGCCACGAGTTGTGGGAAAAAACCGACGAAAAGCGCGAAATCAAGAAGGTTGTCGTGTTGTTTTATTTTCCCGCGATAAATATCAAGGGTATAACTGAGTGTTTGAAAAGTGTAGAATGAAATGCCTACGGGTAAGATTATATCCAATGAACTGGAGTGGAGGCCGATGGACTCTATCATCGGTTTGAACGAGTCTATAAAGAAGTTGTAGTATTTGAAGTAGCCAAGCAAGCCGAGGTTGACCGCCAGGCTGAGCCAGAGCCACCTTGTGCGATGTTGTTGTTTCGAGGTTGAAGCGATCTTTTTCCCCACGAAGAAATCGACGAGGGTGGAGAGCCATATCAATGAAAGGAAACGCCAGTCCCAATAAGCGTAAAAGTAATAGCTGGCGATCAGAAGCAGGGTTTTTCGTCCGGTGTGATGATTGCGTAAAGCTGTCAGTCCCAACAGGACAAAGACGAAGAACAGAATGAATTCAGGAGAGGAAAAGATCACTTGCGGACTCCCTGAAAGGAGTCCCGAAGGGATTCTGCGATTATTTTCAAGCCATATTCATTCATATGTCCTGTCCCAGGGGGGCTGTTGAAGAAGCCTCGTGGTAACGTCTTTTTTTGCAGGTACAGTTGAGTAAATCGTTTTGTCGTATCAATGAATCCCACGCCACTCTCTGTGCAGATGGTGTGAAATCGTTCAACAAGGTCTGCTTTGGTATCTTTGAGTTGAATTCTACCATGCTTGAGGGAAGGGACACTTTTGGGGCAATAAATGAAAACAAGAAACCCACTGCTTTGTTGCTTCAGTCTCTGTAAGAGAAAACGCCATCCCTCTTCGAGGTTGTAGGATTTCGAGTCGGCAGGTGGTCTCTGAGTCGATTGTGGGGCTTGGGTTCTGGTGAGCCTGAGATCCGGCAGTCTCTGCGATGTCAGCAAATAATAAAACGGACCGAGGCGAAGCGTTCTGGCAATAGATTTTAAAAACTGTTTCCTCTTTCCAGGGGCTATCTTTTTGTCAGTTAATGCCCATGGAGATGATAAAAACTGTCCATGTCCGTTTATTGGGATATTGGGGAGCACGTCGTCCATACCGCTGAGCAGGATGACATGGCCGACTATGCCCTTCAGGGCTTTTTCATATCGAGGTATTGCGTAGTAGTAGTCGGCTACCGTTGCACCGCTTCGTCCATATGTGATGCACGCGTATGGAGTTTCGGACGAGATGGCATTGAATTGAGCTGAGATTTTTTTGTTATCCGGAACTTGTAAGGATTCCGCATGGGAGTCTCCCCACAGGATGAATTTGGGTCTTGCTGACAAGACAAGGGCTTCTTCATTCAAGGCAAAACCATGCTGACCATAGTGCGAGTCTGCCCAGCCTTCGCTTCTCCATGTCACAATTGATCCTGGAGTTGGGACATATTCTCCAATGGTTTGATCAAACGTTTGGAGTTGAAGACTGTTTTTGAAGAAAAAGACCATGGCCCAGATGATCAGAGTTGACGAGAGTATCCCTATTCCCCAGTGGAAAATGGAATTGCTGTTTTTTTTCATGGGTGGATCATCTGTTAATGGATTGAGAGACTCAGCATTTAGTTTGTATTTTCGTAACGTCCTAATAAACTTTTTGAAGTCACTCAAGTCAATAAAAAAAGGCGGAATACAGGCTTGAGTGTGGGAGGGGATGTGCATGTTTTCTCACGATTGTCATGAAGGGTTTCTGGCATGCATGTTGCTTTAACAAAAGAGACTTTTATGGAGCAGCAGTCAGGAACGATTGAGAAAATTGAGGGTGCGATGTTCGATCAAGAGGGTGTGTTGCTGGAGTTTTCACAATGCGAGTATGCGGATATGGCTCGTTTGCAAGAAGTTCTTCGAAATAAAAGATATCAGGAAGATATTCCGGATGTCGTTATTTTTCTTGAACATACGGCATGTATCACAGTTGGCCGCAGCGGAGGATATGAGAATATACTCGCGGACAACGTTGCTTTGAAAAATAACGGGATAGCTGTTCATGAAACTCCCCGAGGGGGAAATATCACATATCATGGGCCGGGGCAGTTGGTTTGTTATCCGATTCTTTCATTGGAAGGAGAAAAACGGGATCTGCATCTCTATGCTCGCAATATGGAAGAGGTCATGATTCGCACAGTGGAGAGCTTTGGTATCCAAGCTGGGCGCAAACCCCAATACCCCGGAGTTTGGGTCGGGGAAAATAAGATCGGCGCAATGGGGATTGCTGTTCGAAAATGGACCACTATGCACGGTATCGCATTGAATGTATGTCCTGACCTGGACCATTTCTCCTTGATCGTGCCTTGTGGAATTGGTTCCCATGGTGTCACTTCCATGGCGGAAGTCCTGGGGTCTTCTATTGATATCAAGAGTGTTCGTAGTGAAATGCAAAGGCACTTTTCAGAAATTTTTGAAATCTCTCTCCATCCCGTTGAGTTGAAAGATCTTATTGAGGAGGAATCGTTGTGATAAAACCGCGCTGGCTGGTGCTTCCAGCTCCCGATGCTCATGATATGAATCGTATTCAGGATATTTTAGACAAGGGGCAGTTACACTCTGTGTGCGAAAGCGCCCAATGTCCGAATATTGGTGAGTGCTTTGCTCATAAGACCTGCACGTTCATGATTTTGGGAGATATCTGCACACGTAATTGTGCATTTTGTGCTGTCGCCCATGGTCATCCTCTCAGTCCTGATCCTCAGGAGCCGGGGATGGTAGGGGAGACAGCCAGGCAGTTGGGGTTGAAGCATGTGGTCGTCACTTCGGTAACTCGGGATGATCTTCCTGATGGTGGTGCGGAACATTTTGTGGCGACAATACAAGCCATCAAGCATGAAAATCCGGATGCAACCGTGGAAGTCCTTATTCCTGATTTCGGAGGGCGGCGAGAGCCGCTTGAGAGTGTCCTTTCGGCGATGCCGGATGTCCTTAACCATAATATTGAAACAGTCCCCCGTCTCTATGATTCAGTTCGACCGGGAGCACGTTATGAGCGTTCCTTGCAGTTGATTAGGAATGTTTCCAACTCACGTTCCGATGAGCGGATTCTCACGAAATCAGGTCTGATGCTCGGACTCGGCGAAACACAAGAGGAAGTCGTTGCAACAATGGAGGATCTGCTTCAGGTCGGGTGTCGTATTGTGACTCTTGGACAATATCTTTGTCCCTCGTCTCGTCATCATCCTGTGGTCGAGTATGTTCATCCTGACACATTCAACCGATTGGCTGATATTGGCAAACAGCTTGGGTTCAAACAAGTGGTGGCAGGGCCGCTGGTGCGGAGTTCCTATCATGCTGCCGAAAGTTTCAAAGAGTTGCGGATGTGATGAGCGTGTGCCATCGAATCGTCGTTAACGTAATGGAGAGTCCTTCAGAATATGTGAGAAAGCATGCGTGATTTTATCAAGATAACGCTTGTTGCCAATGCGGGTGTTTTTGTTGAATACGCAGGTCTTGGATTTCTTGTGGACGGTATTCACTCTGAAGGCGGTTCTCCCTTCAGTCCGGTTTCTTCGGTGGAGCTGGGACATATGCGGGAAGGCTCAGGTTTTTTCAAGAATTTGGATTACCTGCTTTTTACCCATGACCATCCTGACCATTTTTCTCCTCGGCTTGTTGCGGACCATATAGGGGAACGGCCTGCCAAGGGACTTTTCCTACCGGGTGAAACACGAAGTTCCGCTGACCATGGACGACTCTTTGACCGACTTCAGGAACGTGGTATCCCTTACTGGGCTGTGGGGCTTGAGCCTGGGAAGACACAGTGTTTTATCCTTGCCGATGATGTTACCCTCACTCTTCTCGGTGCATCACACATGGGGCCACAGTATGCACGCATTAGGAATACTTGTTTCCTGCTGACAGTGGGTGGGAAAAACCTGTTGTTTACGGGTGATGCTGATCCCGTTGAGCAAGACTTTGGTTTTGCATTGAAAGAAGAGGTGGTGGATGTGGCATTCGTGAATCCTCTTTTTTATCACCACCCCAAAGGGCAACACGTCATCAATGAGGTCTTTCGGCCCAGCACCCTTGTTATTTATCACATGCCTTTCATTCATACCGACACCACACCGCTTCTTTCCATGGTTAACCGGGACATTCAACGTCACGGACGGCCTGATATGCCGGTCCATGTCTTTAATCAGGAGCAACAGTCTCTTCGGCTGTCGTGATCAGCCATGGAATAAATTCCTCCCTTTGAATGTGTTGTTCAGAAATGGAACATTTTTGATGAGCAGTTCCAAAATAGAACAGGTTTGTCGTGCCATGTGTGTGTCTTGGAACAAGAAACACATCACGAAAACATCATGTGCGTGACATTTGTCTCCAAGACTGAATAAGCAGTGTTTTGAGGAAGGTACAGGCGCAAGAAGTCCTGAGCCTTGCTCTGATGTATTTCCTTTCTTTTTTTTGGCACACCGGGTGCACTGTATGTTTTATGCCTTTGCACCCTCAATAGTTGCGGTCAAAATGTTTTATAACAGAGAAAAAAGAGAGGATTCAATGAGCGAAACAATGCGAGCTGCCGTGTGGCATGGAAAGCAGGATGTCCGTGTTGAGACCGTTCCGGTTCCCCCTTCTCCATCAGCCGGTTGGGTCAAGATCAAAGTTGATTGGTGTGGTATCTGCGGTTCGGATTTGCATGAGTTCGTCGCCGGTCCGGTTTTCATTCCGACTGATGCTCCGCATCCCCTGACAGGAAAGCAGGGCAGTGTCATCCTCGGTCATGAGTTTACGGGAACAGTCGTGGAAGTTGGCGAGGGCGTCACCAATGTGAGTGTCGGTGATTTTGTGGCACCTGATGCCTGTCAGCATTGTGGCGAATGTATCACATGTCGTGCCGGGCGGTACAACGTCTGCGAGAAGCTGGCCTTCACAGGGCTGCATAATGATGGTGCTTTTGCAAAATATGTGAATATACCCAGCGAACTCTGCTATATATTACCAAATGGTATTTCCTCTGAGGCGGGGGCGTTGATCGAACCGCTGGCAACAGGGTACAAAGCCGTGCGTGAAGCTGGCTCCATTCTTGGAGAGACGGTTGTCATAATCGGGGCAGGGACCATTGGTTTAGGGACTCTGATGGCAGCCAGAGCGGCAGGCGCGGGTATGATAATCGTGCTGGAAATGTCAACCGTCCGGGCTGCAAAGGCCAAGGAATGTGGGGCTGATGTTGTTCTTAATCCGAATGAATGCGACCCTGTTGCTGAAATAAAAGCTTTGACCCAAGGGTCAGGTGCGGATGTTTCTTTCGAATGTGTCGGCAACAAATTCACCGGACCACTTGCCGTGGATGTGCTTCGTAATGCAGGGCGGGCGATCATTGTCGGTATTTTTGAAGAATCCAGTTCATTCAATTTTTTCAGTTTAAGTGGGACAGACAAACGCGTTATAGGCACCTTGGCTTATACTTTGAGCGATTTTCAGGGTGTTTCGACCCTGCTGGCGAACGGGCAGCTCAAGGCTGAACCCATGATTACCGGTCGGATACATCTTGAAGACATTGTGGAAAAAGGCTTTTGGGAATTGATCAATAACAAGGATGAGAACATCAAGATTATCGTCAGTCCAGGAGACTAGAAGGGGATAGGCATAGAGGCTCAACGCCTTCATCTCAAGGTGTGTTCGGGAGAGGGAGGTTCCCTTTTCTCGTCGGGGGAGTCTTGATGGTGATTATGATCACGGCACCGTTTATCACCTAAATATACAGAAAATGAGGGCTCTCGGCGGTGCGGTCGAGTGCCCTCTTCTTATTATCGCTAGATTTGGATACGGTGTCGTTCCATTTTTGCATACAGGGTATTGCGCCCGATTCCCAGAGCTTTAGCCGTTTTACTAATGTTGCACGCATGAAAATTCAATGCCTCACGGATTGCGTCTTCCTCTCTCTTTTTGAGTTGGAATTCTTTGCTTGAGTTCGTATGCTTTGTGTTGATTCGGTGTCGGGCTTTGTCCAGAATGTGATGCGGGAGATTCTCCTCCCGGAGCCATGCATCGGAGAGGTTATTGATTGCATATTCTATGCAATTGACGAGTTCTCGAACATTTCCTGGCCATGAGTACGCCATGAAGGTCTTCGCCACTTCAGGGAGCATTCCTTCACAATGAATGCCAAATTCCGTGCAAAGACGGTTCAGATGATATTCGGCCAGGAGGACAATGTCATTTCCTCGTTCATGAAGGGAAGGGAGGGTGATTCCAACCACATTCAGGCGATAAAACAGGTCCTCTCGAAATTGGTTTTGTCTCACAAGTTCACGCAGATTCTTGTTGGTTGCCGCAATGATTTTCACATCCACGGACTGTGGAGTTGTGCCGCCCACAGGGACAACGGTCCTTTCTTCCAGCGCCCTCAGGAGACTGACTTGTTGCGAAAGTGGCATTTCAGAAATCTCATCCAGAAACAGGACTCCTTTGTCTGCCTGTTGGAATTTCCCTATACGGCCTTTTCTGGATGCTCCTGTAAACGATCCCCCGCAATACCCGAAGAGTTCACTTTGCACCAACTCTTCAGGGAACGCGCCGCAATTAATTGCAATGAAGGGGTGCTGGGATCGTGGTCCGGCTTGGTGTATGCCACGGGCGAAGAGCTCCTTTCCGGTCCCTGATTCTCCATACAGGAGAACGGTTGATGGCGTCTTTGCCGCTTTGGCAGCCTGAAGAATTGATTGAGACATGGATCGGCTTGAATACAATATATGCTCAAATCCTTCCGGGGTGGTTTCAGAGGGGGGGATTGTTTCGAAGCATTCCTTTTTGGCAGGGACTGCGAATTGATGCGTGGTTTGTTTTTCGCAAATACTGACGATGGTATCCAGATGGGTGCCGGTGAGACTGAAAACATTCAAGGCTCGCACGAATAAATCCGGGTTTATCCGACAGGGGATGACCGTCGGTTCATGTACTGAGGCATTTTTCGTCTGAGCTATGAAATCATCGTAATGAAAAAATTCCTCGGCCTGGCGACCACGGAGTGTCCCCCATGGAGTTCCGATCAATGCCTCGGCTGCACTGTTGGCACTGAGGATTTTGCCTGATTTATCCAAGGAAAGAATGCCCGTCATTACGGAGTTGAACATTGAAGAAAAGAGCGTTCCCAGCTGACCTTCCAGTTCCGAGCAATAGAGGCGGCAGAGATGCTGCTCCAAGGCCCGTGCCGCTTGAAGAACAAGGTTCAGATTCTTAGAGTGATCCATGTTTGAAGGACCGGAAATATCAAAACATCCCCATATGCTGCCGTGTGGGTCCAGAATTGGGGCTGCTGTACAGCTCCAACTGTGATGGCTACGGCAGAAATGTTCTTCACCGAAAACCTGCATGGGACGTCCTGTTGCCAAGGCCGTCCCTATGGCATTGGTTCCCACGCTTTCTTCTGCCCAATTGGCTCCTGGGCCAAAGTTCAACTTGTCAGCCTGCCGCAGGGTCTTCAGATCACCGCATGTCCGGGCCACACGGCCTTTGGCATTCGTGAATGTCATGAGCATTCCTTTGCCGCGGATCGCTTCATATGCCGTATTTTCGACATCGCCACAGATCTTTCCCAGTGTTGAGGTAAACGGCTCCAACTCTGTCATAGGTTTGAAATCCCAGCAATTTCTCGGGCCAGGATCAATGCCCATTTTTTTACACCTGCCCCAGGAATCGATGATGTTCTCGTTCAGGCAACTGAGGTTGACCTGTCTCCCTTCCACAAAACGTTTCCACTGAGAATAGTTGACCTGCGAACCTCGCTGGCCGCGCAGGGGAGACCATGGTGAATGGGATGAAGGGGTTGCCTCAATATGGGACGCGCTGATTTCGAAGCCGTCATCGTTTCTAAGGAGTAAATGCATTCTCGATCTCCAGTACAAAACGAAAAAGGTTATAGACAATATTAAGTCTCTGACTCATCACCGGAATCTCTGTCAAGTGTTCACATTTCGAACACAGTCCTACTCTTTTGCATCTTTTTTACTTTTAATATCAGCTAAATAAGTCCTTCTTGGTGCACCTTTGTCCTGAGTGTTCTACTCCAGAACACACTTGCGGTTTTTTAGGGAGAGTTGTTTCTATAACTTACCGTAATTCAACATATAATCTTACTGGCATAGCCATTGCTATATTCTCAGCCAACTTCGTAAAAAAATAGGAGGATTGGCCATGGCTCAACAAGTGATCATGCCCAAATGGGGCTTGACCATGAAAGAAGGAAAAGTTGTTCGCTGGCTTAAAGGTGAGGGTGAATCGGTTGATGCCGGTGAGCCTTTATTTGAAGTGGAAACGGACAAAATCACGAACTCGGTGGAAGCCCCTGCCAGTGGTGTCTTATCCCAAATCATAGTCCCTGAAGGTGAAACTGCCGAGGTCCAGGCTGTTTTGGCAGTTATTGCCGCGCCAGGAGAAAACCCTGACATAATACCAAGTGGATCGACGGCAACCGACAACGTTGAATCTTCCGGCGATGCAGTGGCTGGCGAACCTGCCGTTGCTTCATCTCAGGCATCGGTTGAAGGCGGTGATTTTGTTCCGGCCATGCCTGCTGCTCGCAAATTGGCGAAGGAATTGAACGTTGCCCTGTCCACGGTTGTCGGAACCGGACCTCATGGAACAATTGTGATGAAAGATGTTCAGGCATCGGCTGACAGTGCTTTTGCCGGGATTAACGCCAGTGCCAAGGCAATTGAATTCGCCCGTAAAAATGGCATTGATCTCGGTCAGGTCTCGGGGACCGGTGATGACGGTCGAATTACCAAAGCCGACATCCTGCGTGCAATGAATCCGGTTTCCGATCAACAGGTATCATCCAATCAGCCTGTCATTGCTCAGGATACCATCGTGCCTATGGACGGTGTCCGCAAGCTTATTGGTGACAATATGCAGGCCAGCTTGACCAATGCGGCGCAGCTTTCCGTGTTCGTCGAAATTGACGCCACCGAAATGGTTTCCTTGCGCGCGGCGATTCTTGAACGGAACAAGCGCAACGCAGAATACAAGCTCTCATACAATGACATCGTTTCGTATGCTGTGTGTCGAGCTCTCAAGCGACATCCGATTATGAATTCGACCTTGCAGGACGATGGCATTCATCTGCACCAAAGTGTCAATCTTGGTATTGCTGTGGCCCTGCCAAACGGGCTTATTGTGCCGAATATCAAGAATGCCGGAAGCTTGACGTTGGAGGAACTCAAGACAGAGATCCGGGATGTCGCAGGTCGGTCTCGGACCGGCGGTCTGAATATGGATGAAATATCCGGCGGCACCTTTACCATCAGTAATGTCAGCATGCTTGGTGTGGATGGTTTTACCCCCATTCTCAATCCTCCAGAGACAGGCATACTCGGTGTCGGGCGTATTGTTGAGAAACCGGCAGTCAAGGATGGCGAAATTCAGATTCGGCAAATGATGACCCTTTCTCTGACATTCAATCACATGACTACGGATGGTGCGCCTGCCATGTCTTTCCTGCGCGAGTTGGGGGACATGCTGGAAACTCCGGGTCTGATGACATTGTAGGTTCGTTATGGCGCGGAAAAGATTTGCTGTTGAACTCGGTTATGCAGCCGATTTGCATGGTGAAGACATGACCAAGGCCGTGGTGCGAGCTGTTCGTGATGCTGTGTCCCGGATTTGTCTCTGTGGTCTTGTGGAAATATGTGGTCGTGATCGGTTTCAAGGCGTCTTTGTCCATGCTGATATCGCTGTTCCCCAGCCGGAACAGGTTGACCATTCGGCCGTGCTTGCCGCCATCCCCATTGGTGAAACTTCATTGAACGTGACTGTCGGCGGCATGAGTGTCCCCGGGATGGAAGTTCCCTGCTTTGCCCCTGGTGTCAGCAACATAGTTGTTGCGTGCGCCGCGCTGACTGTTTCCATTGAGACGGACATGGCAAGTGAGGCTGATGAGGACTCGGAAAACAGGTGGATCGGATGTGCCGTGAAGCCGAATAACCCAGAGGAGTAAACACAATGGCTCTGAGCAAGAAGACATTGATCAATATGTATGAAACCATGAACAGGATTCGTCTGTTCGAACTGAGACTGCAGGAACTTTTCGCAGCAAGCGAAATTCCCGGTTTCGTCCATCTTTATCTCGGCGAGGAAGCGGTTGCCACAGGAGCCTGTGCCGCGCTTACCGATGCCGACATGATTACCAGTACACATCGCGGGCATGGGCATCTTTTGGCAAAAGGTGGAGATTTGAAGCTCATGATGGCTGAAATATTCGGGCGGAAAACCGGCTACTGCAAAGGCAAAGGCGGTTCCATGCACATTGCCGATTTGGATCTCGGTATTCTCGGGGCCAACGGTATTGTGGGAGGTGGTGGCCCTCTTGCCGCAGGAGCGGCTCTGGCAGCCAAATACAGAAAAAGCAAAGATGTCGCCATGTGCTTTTTCGGTGATGGTGCCTCCAATCAGGGAACAACCCAGGAGTCCCTGAACATGGCGAGCGCCTGGAAGCTGCCTCTGGTCTTCATCAATGAAAATAATGGGTACGGTATTTCCTGCCCCCAATGCAAATCCATGGCTGTCGTGGATATTGCGGATCGCGCAGCTGCATATGATATGCCCGGCGTAGTGGTTGACGGAAACGACGTGCTCGCTGTGCATGAAGCCGTTTCCGAGGCCGTCAAACGTGCGCGTCGCGGAGAAGGCCCGTCATTGGTTGAGTGCAAAACATATCGCTGGCGTGGTCACTTTGAAGGGGATGCCTGCACATACCGTTGCGATGAAGAGCTGAAAGAGTGGAAAGCCAAAGACCCCATTCCTCGTTTCGAGGCCAAATTGATAGAAAAGAAGACACTGACTCAGAGTGAAGCGGATACAATAAAAGAACGCATTGCTCAGGATGTTGATGAAGCTGTGACGTACGCCAAGGAAAGTCCGATGCCGCCTGTCAGTGCATTGATGGATGACGTGTACGCCTAAGTCGGCTGCGGTTTTTACGAATCATAAATCCAACGGAGTGAATAATGTCCGAAAAAACATATCTTCAGGCTCTCAACGAAGCATTGAGCCAGGAAATGGAGCGCGATGAGAATGTCTTCATCATAGGTGAAGACGTGGGGCAATTTGGTGGTTGTTTTGGGGTCACCCAGGGGCTTTTTGACACGTTCGGGAGTGACCGTGTCATGGATACGCCAATTACAGAAAGCGCAATTGTCGGCGCAGCCACAGGTGCGGCCGCATGCGGTCTTCGCCCTGTAGCGGAGTTGATGTTTGTGGATTTCATCGGTGTTTCTATGGATCAGCTCTTTAATCAGGCTGCGAAAATGCGTTACATGTTCGGTGGTAAAACCACGGTTCCCATGACGTTGCGTGCACCTCAAGGCGCAGGTATCGGTGCTGCTGCCCAGCATTCTCAGTGCCTGGAATCCTGGTTCATGAATATTCCGGGACTCAAAGTCGTTATCCCATCGACCCCTTACGATGCCAAGGGGCTGTTGATAAGTGCAATTCGCGATGACAACCCGGTTGTCTTTCTTGAGCACAAGATGTTGTATGGTGTCAGTGGAGAAGTGCCGGACGAGAGTTATACCATCGAGATAGGCAAGGCTGACATCAAGCGTGAGGGCAGTGATGTGACTATCGTTGCGACGTCGCAGATGGTCTATGCGGCGCTTGAGGCAGCTGAAAAACTCAAAGCCGACGGTATTGATGCCGAAGTCGTCGACCCACGGAGCTTGTTACCACTGGACAAGGAGACGATTTTTGACTCAGTCAGAAAGACGCATGCCTTGGTTGTTGTCCATGAGGCGGTCCAGTTCGCTGGTCCGGGAGCAGAAATAGCTGCCATGGCGGCAGAAGAAATTCTTGAGTATCTGGATGCTCCCATCAAGCGTGTTGGTGCTCCATTCTGCCCGGTTCCCTTCTCGCCTCCTCTTGAGCAGCATTATATCCCCGGTGCAGAGAATATCATCGAGGCCGTCAAGAGTATTCGTTAAACAAACTTTGGTTGAGAGGGGAACGGCTTTTGCCGTTCCCCTCGTGAGGAGAGATGAGGGCGTATCATTGAGTATTGCAGCAATCTTGGCTAATCCAGCTTCCGGTAAAGATATTCGTCGGTTAGTGGCTCATGGGAGTGTCTTCGACAATCAGGAGAAAGTTCGTATGGTGCGAAGGCTTATTCTGGGCCTTGAACGTGCCGGAGTCACAAAAATTTTATATATGCCTGATGCCTATGCGATCATCCCTCGTGCCTTGAATTCTATTTCGCCGTCCATTCCTGTCGAAGCAGTAGAAATGCCCATACGGAACACTGATGCCGACACCTCCCTCGCAGCAGAGCTTATGGAAACGCTCGGTGCACAGAGCCTTGTTGTTCTCGGGGGTGACGGGACCAGCAGAGTGGCCTGCAAAGGGACGCTGAACGTCCCCATCCTGCCACTTTCCACTGGGACAAATAATGTTTTTCCTGTCATGTCTGAGGCTACGGTGGCGGGGTTGGCCGCAGGACTGGTTGCCTGCGGCCGCCTCCCCCGGCAGGAATGTTGTTATCAGTCTTGTATGCTTGATATTGTTTTTGGTGAGACGGTCATTGATATGGCTTTGGTTGATGCCGCAGTCTATGATGACGTTTTTTTCGCATCAAGAGCGGTTTGGGACATGCACAAGGTTCCGCAACTTTTTCTGACACGATGTAATCCTACCTCCATTGGGTTGTCTGCCATAGGCGGGCAGCTGCGTGACATCCGTCCTCAAGAGCCGAGGGGATTGGCATTAAAGCTGGGAAAACCGGCTTCGCTCACTGTTACCGCGTCCATTGCGCCAGGGATGTTCTCCGATATTCCCATCCGTGAAATCGAAGACATGCCCCCCGGAGTTGTTTTCCCTATCGCATCCAGCACAGGTTTGATAGCGGTGGATGGAGAACGAGAGATTGAAATTTCTCAAGATTCCAATGCCGGTATTCGATTGAATACCGGCGGCCCTCTGGTTATCGATGTGGAAAAAACCATGGCCTTGGCCAGAGAACAGGCCTGCTTCGTGACAAACACATATTCATAGGGAGAAAACATGAGTCATCCATTGAAAGCTGCTTTTATTTTTCTTGCTCCAGGAGGAGATCCGAAAGTTCATAGAAATTGGGTTATTACAGAAGGAGTTGAATTACTCTCCATTGCCGTGAGTGATTATGGACAGGCTGAGACTCTGGCTCGTGAGTTGGTTGAGCAAGAAGAAATAGCAGCCATAGAACTCTGTGGAGGATTTGGAGCCGCAGGAACGGCGCGGGTTGCGGCGGCAGTGAATGTTCCTGTCGGAGCTGTCCGTTTCGATATTCATCCCGGTCTGAATAATCTCAGTGGGGATACGCTCTTTGGTTAATCCGACCTCGTGAGCGGAATCAGATAGTAAGCGAAAAGAATTTCTTTCGGCGCTTCTTGTCAGCCGTCAGCTAGAATGTGATTCGGAGTGACAAAGCAGGTGAATGTACCGGTGAAGACCTGTTCGTCTTCACAGAAAACATCGACGTGTACGGTGTGTTTTCGCTCGTGTGGAGTCGTGTCGTGCGCTTTTGCGACCAAGGTATTTCCAATGCGGGAAGGCTTCAGAAATCGTGTTTCAGCAGCACCCAGTACAACATTGGGATGGTTGACTGCGAGCATGGCCGCATAGTCGGCCAGGCCGAATATGAAGCCACCATGGATCAGCCCGCTTGAGTCTGCACCCATTTCTTCAGTGCATTCCATGCGCACATGACTTGTCCCGTTCTCCACCATGATCGGTTCGCCGCATAAAGTTCGATCGATTGTATGATGGGTTTGAATATTCATCTTTTCCCTTTTGCTTGAGTGCCAGAAATCCTTGTTTTGAAAAAGCTTCCAAGGGCAGGAAGATGATAGTCTCCTGCCCTTGGACAAATATTTACCGACTAATCAAACAGGTCTTCCAACTCGTCAAAAACATAATGCATGTACATGACCTTCGGTGAGCCTCCCATGGATATGGCTAACATTGCGGCCTGCATTATTTCTTCCTTGCTCGCGCCATGACTGGCCGCCCCTTGGATGTGGAGCGAGATGCACATCTCGCACTGGGACATCATGGAACAGGCAACGTGAATCAGTTCCTGCGTTTTATGATCAATGGGTCCAAATTCGCTGATTTCTTTGGTGAAGGCAAGGTAATTGGGGAACACGTTGCCAGCACGCTGTGTCATCTTGGCCAAAGTCCCCGCTGCTTTTTCTGCTGCATCCATGAACCGACTCCTTTGTTAAATGTTAAGATGTAACAAGTAAGCAAAGAGCATGCCTCAACATCCTTTGGCATGGACGGGCTCTTTTTCATGTAAATATGGGCTTATGGCAATACTCGGAGTGTCTATCTTCTGTTCCAGATGTGAACATTGATCGAGAATTGAACACTCTTTCGTGTGCTTTTCCGCCAAGAAGGGAAGGGCACGCAAAAGAAAAAGGGCTGTGATTGAATCACAGCCCTTATTTCATTCTATGGTGCCGAAGAGAAGACTCGAACTTCCACGGGATTGCTCCCACTAGACCCTGAACCTAGCGTGTCTACCAATTCCACCACTTCGGCACGTTTCAGGGAAGGAAGAGATACCTTTAGGACTGATCCGTGTCAACAAAATGTTGTATTTTCAAATAAAGAATCTGGCTGCCGATACAATTGGCTTTCTTGCTGTATCAGGGAGACTCTTTTTGGAACGAGAAGATACTATTGAGTTTTTTTTATGTTGAAATTTCAGATGTCTTGATAAGATTCTTCGTTCATGGACTTGAGTGTTCTCCTGCGGTATGTTGTTTCCTTGGATTCCATTGTTTTTATATATAAGAGTCGGTCTCTGCTCTCTTTGTAAAAAGCTCTGGGCTGAATGAGGAGTTTGTATGAAAACCATAACCTTGCTCGCACAAAAGGGTGGAACCGGGGAAACGATCCTTTCAATCCATTTGGCAACGGCAGCCGCCAATCGTCGGTACTCTGTTCTGACAGTCGATATTGATCCCCAGGGCAGTTCTTTTTTTTGGAGTCAACGGCGGCAAAGAGGGTTTCCAGGAGTTGTCAAATACTCGATCCGTGAATTGAGAAAAAACATGGCAACAATCGCACGTGAGGTCGACTTGATGATTCTCGATACACCTTCGCACTCAAGCAGGGGCGCAGGGGATGTCGTGTCTCTTTTGGATTTTGTGCTTATTCCGAGTAGGCTCACCATCCATGACTCCGTGAAGCTTGTGTGTGAAAAGGGAAAATCCGGTGCTATTGTCTTGAATTGTTGTCCGCCGCCAGGTCTATTTGACGAAACCGCTTTGGTGCGCGAGGCTTGCTTGGCTTTGGAAGTCTATAAAATGCCTGTTTCTCCGGTCGCCATTTCACAACGTGCCGCCTTCAGTCTTGCGCTTATCGACGGTAGGGCCGTAACTGAGTTTGAAAAGAAAGGTAAGGCCGCAGGGGAAATCAAGACATTATGGGGTTGGATAAAAAAGGAGTTGGCCAATGGTGAGCAGAGCTCAATTAACGTTGTTGCCTGTTGATCAAGGCAGGGATAGTCTTCCTCGTAGAACGACTCGAGAGAGTTCCCTGGTTGGGGGTGCTCAGCGCGGGGACAGTCCTGCGAATGTCGAGCCTACTGTGTCCCGGTTAACTCGGAAGCGGATGTTCAAAACGGGATTGGTCTTGGCGTTAAGCGTTGTTTCATTGATTTTGTTTCGGAGAAAACTCTTTTGATAAAGAGATTCCGTGTTCTTCGGTCTTGAATCACTGAAGAAGTGCTGAAAGGTGTCGGTGTTCTCCATATGTAATGGAATGCGTGTCCTTAAACCTCTGAGTATTTTGCATCTCGGAAATGAGTAGCTGCCATGAAATATTTTGCTCTTCTTTTAGTGCCCATTCTGGCTATTTCCCTCTGCTCTCAATGCCTTGCGGAAGTGCCTGCCGGTGTTTTTTATAAGGTTATCAAGTCGGAAAGGGTGGAGTCCGGCGTTTGTGCTCTTGATATCGAGATCAATAAAAAAGTCGATAAGATCGGATTGGCTGGTCTTGCTGACCATTTACGTAACAGGGAACCTGTTGTGTATGAAGATATGTGCATTAATTTTTATCTTGAAGGTGAACATCTTGCCAATGGGGCGTGGGCTGTTGCGCGGTTCTCCCCGGAGCTGAAAGTGAAGGTGCTTGGTCTATCGCTTGAAGATGAAAAAAAAATCATGAGCCAATCGCTTCCCATAGCAGGAGAGATCCTCGGGCAATGGCTCAACGAATTGCCTCATCTGGGGTCTTTGTATACATTGATTCGTCATGAAAAGACTTATTCTCTTGTGCGTATGTTCCCGGATGGCAGGCGGGATATTTCCAGTTTAATGATGGTCAGTGAGGATGGGAGACAGTCGTTTGCTGAAGCGGGAGATGCTCAGGAAGGCAAATCGTATCAAATAACGACTCACGGGGATTTGGAAATCAAGATTGGCGAGAGGGAGCTTATGACGTTAAGCCCGGTTCACTCTCATTGATATTTTGGCTGTATCGCCGAAAGGGACACACAGCTTTGTTTATGATAGCGGCTTTTTCTGCTTCTCACAAGAATGAGGAACATACTGTTTTCAAGAAAGGGCTTCGGCGCTTTTCCTCATCTGTTCTTGTACGAGGAAAGAGATCAGTTGCCATGCACTTTTCTCAATATGGCAGCCGGGTTGCCGATAACAACCGTGTTTGGCGGGACATCATGAATGACAATTGCCCCCATTCCGACAAGGCTTTCAGTGCCGACTGTGAGATTGCTTCGTATGGCTGAGTTTGCACCGATATAGACAGAATCAGCAAGTGAACAGTTGCCGTTGATGCAGGCTCCTCCGGCTATACAGCTATAGTCCCCCACTGAGGTGTCATGGCTCACAACCGCATGAGGCAGCATGATGACATGATTCCCGATTATGACGTCCGATGCGACAGTGGCATTGGGGAGCAGGACTGTCCCTGCGCCGATATTTGCCGTTGCTGAAACAGATGCGGTGGGGTGGATGATTGACTCAAATTGTTCAATCGGTATTCGAGTTTTCTCCAGTATCGCTTTCTTTCTGTAAAAATTGAATTCACTTCCTATCCCATTGACAAAATAAGCTTCAGAGAAGCGTACTGCGTCTTCCAGTTTTCCGAGAACTGGTTTTCCGTGAATCAGTTGTGCATGGATTTCGCAGTTGTCGTCAAGAAACCCCAAAACATTATAGGTGCTCTTAAAGGCATTGATGACGTTGATCGTGTCAAGAATATCTCGGCAGTTGCCACCAGTGCCGAGTATTATGATGTCTTTTACCATGGCCTGCCCTTTGTGCTGGATTTCATTGGGGATGAAAGGGAGTAGAATCCTTCCTGATCATGCTTGAGTGTCAAGTATGACGGGCTACGCATGTTTTTTCAAGTCAAACAGACTCTCTAGTCAACATTAAGGTCGTCTTTGAATGGAGTGAGGGAGGATTTTTACTTTCTTGTGAGGAGATGTCTTGCAGGTCTCGGGATACCTGAGTCTCCTGATTTGGCGAGGCCCGTGATAAGAGGCAGGTATACCGATTTACTCAAGAAAAAAGGGTTGTAGCTTTTGAGCTACAACCCTTTTTTCTTGACTGGTGCCGAAGAGAAGACTCGAACTTCCACGGTCGTTAAACCACATGAACCTGAATCATGCGTGTCTACCAATTCCACCACTTCGGCACGTTCAGAGCGAAGAGGCTTATATATGGGCCATATCCAATTAGCAAGTCTTTTTTATGTTTTCTTGTTTCAGAGAATTACAAAAACATGGTGGCATATCAGAACAGCAGTTCATGAAGCGAGCGCTGGGTGGAAACGAGAAAGGCTTCTTGGGATGTCCCGCGAAGCCTTTTGATTCTCGTGTGCAAAAAAAGGAAGATATTTGTCTTTAGCAATGCTTGTGCCAAAATTTGACTTTCTTTTTTATAAAAATAAAACCCAATTATCCTAGCTATTAACGTGATTTTTTATCTCTACGACCAGATGATACCATAATAAAACTGGACAAAAAATTTGAACATTGGGCTTGGTTCCGCCGAATCAGTTGCATTTTTTGAACTCCCACTTTCTTGAAGGGCAGGGTGCGCCCTCACCAGAAGACCGTTTTCATGGAAGGATCAGTGTTTCAATCTTGATAACACTGGGAAAACTCTTTAGGTTTCGCATGAATGGAGAGTGAAATGGAAAATTTTGTATTGCTGGGTGTCTGTTTCCTCCTTGGGGTGGTGCTCCGTAGGGGAAAGATTGTTGACGAGAAAGGGGTCGTCGCTCTCAACGGGATTATCATTCACGTTTCGCTTCCTGCATTGGCTCTTTTGTATACCCATTCTCTGCCTGTGGGCCCGGAATTGCTCATACCTGCGGCCATGGCCTGGATTCTTTTCGGCGTCGGTTTGCTTGTGTTTTACGGCATTGGGAAAGTGTTTGGACTGGACAGAAAGACCATCACCTGCCTCACTCTTTGTGCCGGGTTAGGCAATACTTCTTTTGTTGGATTGCCTATGATCGAAGCCTTTTACGGACGGGAGTTTCTTGGGGTCGGGATGCTTTGCGATACAGCCGGAACATTTATGGCTCTCGCCATTCCCGGTATTATTTTGGCTGCTCGAGCCTCTGGCCACAATATTGCTGGGTGGCATGTGGCAAAAAAAGTTCTTCTTTTTCCTCCTTTTTTTGCCGTTGCCTTTGGATTCGCCATGCAATCGGTTGAGTATCCCGGTTGGTTTGAGTCTGTTCTTTCCCGGCTTGGCAGTACCTTGACTCCGCTTGCTTTGCTCTCTGTGGGAATGACTCTGCGCTTTGAAGACTTGAGAGGAAATGGGAGATCCCTTGCAATCGGTTTGGGGTACAAACTCTTTGCTGCTCCACTTCTTATAGGTTTCCTGTATATGGGGATACTTGGGAACGAAGATATGATTACTCGGGTAACTGTCTTTGAAGCCGCCATGGGGCCAATGATAACAGGTGGTATAATTGCCATGACCTATGGGCTGAACCCTCGTCTGGCATCGGCCTTGCTCGGAGTTGGTATCCCCATGTCCTTTTTGACTGTCCCGCTTTGGTACTTCCTCTTGGGACTCATTTAATATTCACGACCCCTTGATTCCTGTCTCTTTCGAGTCTACGCTTGATAAAAGTATGGAGTTTCAATGAAAATCGGTATTCTTGGCGGGAGTTTCAATCCCATTCACATCGGTCACATCCGAATGGGGATCGAGGTATTGGAAAGGCTGGGACTCGACAGAGTTGAATTGGTCCCTGCCAAACGTCCACCCCACAAAGATGGGAGTGATATCCTGCCCTTTGATTTGCGGTTGGAACTTGTAGAGAGGGCCATTGTTGGCATTCCTGGCTTGGGGAGCAATGCGCTGGAGGGGGAGCGGGCCGGACCTTCATTCACCTGTGATACGCTGCATTGCTATCAGTCCCGACAACCCAAGTCGAAGATATCGTTCATACTCGGTGCCTCCACCTTTCTTGAGTTGCCATCATGGCGACGCGGGGTGGAAATTCCCGAGATGGCTTCACTTGTCGTGGTCAATCGTTGGACAGCCTCGGACAAAGTTGCCGGGTTCATCGCTGATCACTGGCCTGGCGCAGAGCCTCAGGGTGAAGGAAAATGGGTTTTCTCGACGGGGCAAACGATTGATTTGCTCGATATCCCGCGTATGGATATCAAAGCTGGGCATATCCGGCGGCGGTGGCTGGAAAAAAGGAATTTGCGCTTTCTCGTTCCTCAAGCAGTTGAGGCTGTTCTCGAAGAAAAGGCTGCACTGGTGGAAGAGTCTTGGGGAAAGCGTCGTTGATCTGCCATTCTCAGACAGCATGGCCTGTCATCTGCAGGACTGTGGCGAACACTTCTTTGGGTGAGATTCCAGACAGGCAATCAAAGCCTTCAGGACATTCTCTGCTCCCATGGAGTGAGCAAGGGCGGCAGGGGATGTTTTTTTCCAAAACTCGATCTTTTGGGCCGGATGGGTAGAAGCCCCACGCCTTGGCGGTTGGACCAAAGAGGGCTGCGACCGGTGTTCCCACGCCACAGGCAAGATGCATTGGGCCAGAGTCGCCTGTAACCAGGATGTCCGCTTCTTTGAGAAGAGCACATGTCTGTCTGAGGTCAGTCCGATTCGTGTAGTCTCGATTATCACCACCTCGAAGAGGCACGGCATCTCTGCCGGTTATGACCCAATTGATGCCTGATGCATCCAGGAGCTGTATCAGGGAGTTCCAGTGTTCTCTGGGCCACTGCTTGGCAGGGTGCGTGGCATAAGGATGCAGGGCGACAAGGGGGGCATTGGCAATTTTTTCGGTCAAAGTGCGGTGTGCATCCTTTTGTTCGTCATCAGTCAAATAGATTTCAGGGACGAGTTTGTCGGGAGTCGGCGGTTTTTCTCCCAAGGCCATGGCATACCTCTGGGGGACATTGGTCGCTTCGAGGATGCGGCGAAACCGTGACATGTGTGTTTTGTCATACAGCCTTCGGGTCATACCGAATTTAGGGTAACGTTGAACGGGACCCTTCCAGAAAAAAGAGAGTATTCTGGAGCGTAAGGTTCCGTGCAGGTCAATGAGACGGTGGCCTGTATATTCCGAGGCCAACTCTCTCGCCTGTCTGATCCAGGCTTTCGTGTTCAATGACTCATTGGGCAGCGTTCTTATTCCGGCGATCGCCGGATGGTTTTCAAGGAGTGAGGCGTTCATGACACGGGTGATAAAAATGAATGAATCACAGCGGGTTCTGTGCCAATGGGAAAGGACTCCAGTGGTTAATGCGACGTCCCCCATGTGACTGAGTCTGACTATGACTGCGGGTTTTTTACTCGTGCTTGATTTCATGACTCTGAGTTCGCCTCAAATGTCGCGGAAGTCAAGGCTGATGTGTGTTGCGCCATGTGTTTCCATCTGCTATATTTGACTATCCAGACTCCGGCATGAACCGGACTGGGTGAGGAAGTGAATAAATCAGATGTTACAACTCATTCTCGCAGTCGGCGTTGCCGTCTTCGTTTCCATGTTTTGCTCTGTAGCCGAGGCCGCACTGTATTCGCTCAGTTGGGCGGATATTGAAAAACTCAAGACCTCAGGGCGCAGGTCGGCAAAGGTTCTTCAAAAACTTCGCATGAATGTCGATGAGCCTATTACCGCCATCCTGACTCTGAATACATGTGCACATACGGCTGGCGCAGCTGTAGCAGGCTGGGCTTGGGCCAATTTGTATGGAGAAAAAACACTTTGGGCCTTTACAGTTGGCTTTACAGTAATTATTCTCATCTTCACAGAAATACTGCCCAAGACATTAGGGGTCATTTACAGTGACCGTATCGCTCCGCCTTTGGCCAGGCCTCTCAGTGGACTTGTCGTTCTTTTCATTCCTGTTATCCGGTTCATGAGAATTCTCTCAAGTATGGTAAGCAAGAAAGAGAAGGGAGGGCCGGACCATACAGAAGATGACATCAGGGCAATCGTGGCCCTGACACGTCGTTCCGGGTCCATCAAGCCGTATGAAGAGCAGTCCATTACCAATATACTGCTGCTGGATACGAAAACGGTGGAAGATATCATGACTCCCAGGACCGTGGTCTTTTCCATGCCTGGAGATTTGACGGTGGCAGAGGCGAGGGAAAAATATCCTGATTGGCCACATAGCCGCATCCCCGTCTACGATGAAGACCCGGAAGATGTGATCGGCGTAGTCTATAGAAGGTTGGTACTTGAAGCTCTGGCTGACGGACGTGACAATCTCAAGTTGAGTGACATTATGCGGCCAGTCCGCTTTGTCATGGAAACGATCACGCTTGATAAATTGTTGGTAAAATTTTTGGGGAGCAGGCTTCACCTCTGCGTTGTTCTCGACGAATATGGAGGAGTGGCCGGAGTCGTGACTTTGGAAGATGTTTTGGAAGAAATTTTGGGAAGCGAAATTGTTGACGAGACCGACAGAGTGGTGGATATGCGTGAGCTGGCCCGCCAACAGCGGAATGAGTTGGCAGGACGTCGCTTGGTAGACGGCGGAACGAACGACAAATAGAGTGCCCGGCGCACTAAGGATCAATCATGGCGAAAAGCAACGGTAAAACAGTATATGCGGTGGCTCTCATGCTCTTCCTGGGAGGGCTTGGCTATCTCATCTTCTCTGGACTGACCGAAGACAGTGTTTATTTTCTCAATGTCTCGGAAGCGTTGGCCGGTGATCGAACTCAAATCAAGCAGGCTCGCCTCTTCGGCAAAGTCTCTCCGGACGATCTTATCATAGCGGAAGGTAAGCTCGGGGCATCTTTTGACCTCATAGACAAGATGGAAGACGACAAATCCTTGCGTGTCGACTTCAAGGGGGCACTCCCCGATACTTTTGCGGATGATGCGGAAGTGATTGTGGAAGGTTCTTTTTCTCCTGATGGCGAGGTTTTTGTCGCTCGAACTTTGGTCACGAAGTGTCCGTCAAAATACGAGGAACAAAGCAGGGAGATGGAGTTGGAGAAGGACAAGAGGAAAAGTTAAGCCGATAGTGAAAAAATATTCACATGGTTGCATGGCTTTTCCGACTCATTCTATCACCAACTCGATTCGATCATGGTTTCGACCGTGCCAACGTACGGTCAGGCTGTAGACCAGCACGACGTATTTTTAAGGAGCACATATGCATTTGACCGGTTACGTGGGCCTGCTTTTTTCCTTGCTCGCCTTCCTTTTTCTCGCCATCTGGGCTGGTTTCGCCGCCTGGACACAAAAGGATGAATCCCTGATCCTTGTCGAAAGGGGGCAACTACTCGCCGGTTCCGGCGTTATTTTTTCTTCCCTGATCCTTCTTGTCGCCCTGACATCCCGAGACTATTCTTTTCAATACGTTTATGAAAATGTCGATAATGCGCTGGCGTTCGTCTATACCCTTACCGCATTTTGGGGTGGGCGCGAAGGGTCACTTCTCTTTTGGGAACTGGTTATCGCGCTTTCGGGAATGCTCTTTGTCTTTACCCCTGGCTATAAATTGCTTTCACCGAGAACCCGGCTATTCTTTTGGACGTTTTTTCTGGCCATTCAGGGGTTTTTCCTGCTCCTGCTGACCTGCTGGTCAAACCCGTTTATCGAAATGATCCCAGCCCCCAGTGACGGGCGGGGACTGAATCCATTGCTTCGTAATCCAGGCATGATTTTTCACCCCCCCTTGTTATTCCTCGGGTTTGCGGGGTATGCGATCCCTGCTGCGTGCGCACTTGCGGCATCCATTGCCGGGGAAAGCAAGTCCTGGATCAAGGTCTGTCGCAACTGGAATATCCTTTCCTGGGTTTTCCTGACCGCCGGAATTGTCCTCGGTGGCTGGTGGTCTTACATGGAGCTTGGATGGGGTGGTTACTGGGCTTGGGACCCCGTGGAAAACGCTTCGCTCATACCCTGGTTTGCCGGGACAGCGGTTCTGCATACATCCCTTATCGAGGCCAGACGGAATGCATTGCAACGCAGTAATGTTTTTCTGATGTCCATGACTTTTCTGCTCTGCGTGTTTTCAACATATCTGACCAGATCAGGTGTTATCGATTCCCTGCATTCCTTTGGAGAATCAGGCGTGGCTGTCCCCCTTTTCTGGGGCCAGATGGCTCTCCTTGTCATAACCTTGATGGTCACCTTCATGAGTGAACGTTTGACATACAGAACCCTTTCCGACTTTTTGAGTCGCCAGGGGATGCTTGTCATTACGGCCTGGTTTCTGCTCGCCCTTGGTGTGGTCGTCACTCTTGGAACCATGTGGCCGGTGATTAGTCAAATCTGGACGACCCAATCGATGGGCTTGGATGCCAATTTCTATAATCGAGTCTGTCTGCCGTTCATGTCTGTTTTGATTTTACTCTTCTGCTACTGTCCGTGGCTCGGCTGGAAAGGCGGCGTGCGCAACAAAATTGGTATTTCCATAGTATCCGGCGCACTTGTCATCGGTTTCTTCGGATTTTATGCCGCTGGTATCAGCAAACCACTTGCCACTCTGACTGCCGCAGCCTGCGTGGCCGCTCTTATCAGCATTGCGACCCTATTCATTCTGAATCCAGCCATGCGCAAGAGCCGTCGAGCATGGGGTACCTATGGAATACACCTTGGATTGGTGCTCATGGCACTGGGTATTGCCTTTTCAGGCCCGTACAAAATTGAGCATGAATTTGTCATGGAGCAGGGTGAAGTGGTGGAACTTGGCGGATACAAGATAAAATATGTCTCCATGTCCGAGGATAGCACCGAAGAACTTCGCGCTCGAGCCACAACAACACTTGAAGTGTCCAAAGGAGACACTCTTGTTGGTCTGATGCATCCAGACAAACGTATTTACAAGAACTTCGAAAAGCAGCAGTTCGCCGAAGTTTCCACGATCTTCAGTCTTGGCGATGAATTGTATTCGACATTGCTCGGGTTTACCGATCAGAGCAAGGCCAGCTTCAAGATCAGTGTCAACCCTCTGGTCAACTGGGTATGGATCGGTGGCACTATCATGTGCATCCTGCCTTTGCTGGTTCTGACCCGCATTCGCAAGCCGGAGGAAACCAACTAATGATCGGCGAGGAGAAACCACTCCTTACCGTGAAAAAGGCAGCCAAGTTTTACGGGAGCAAGTTGGTCTTCAAGGATATTAACTGCCATATCAAAGCTGGAGAGATCCTTTTGATAGCCGGTCCTAACGGTGCGGGAAAATCCACTCTGATGAGAATCATGGCAGGATTGTCACTTCCTTCGGCTGGAGAGGTCTCTTTGCACCTTGATTCTGAGGACATGGCGTATCTGGGGCATGCCACCTTTATTTATCCGGGATTATCTGCCCTTGCCAACCTTGCCTTCTGGGGAACAATGTACGGTCTTTCCCCGTTACGGGAAGAGTTAATGGCTTTGCTCCAGCGGGTTGGTCTTGAACGTGCCGCAGAAGAGAAGGCCGGTTCTTTTTCGCGAGGTATGGCCCAGCGGTTGAACCTTGCCCGTATCTATCTTGTCGAACCGAAGCTCATTTTTCTTGATGAGCCTGGGACCGGACTGGACCCGAAATCCTTGGCTACATTACGCCGGGAGATAGCTGGTTTCAGGGATAGCGGGACCAGTGTTGTCTGGATCAGTCATCACGTATTGGAAGATGCCGCTTTGGCGGATACGGTTCTGTCCATTGGCAATAAAAAAGTCGAATACTTCGGTCCTGCCTCCCGGTTTGCGTTGGAGGCGGCGAAGTGCTGAAAAGAACGTACGCCTTTACTTCCAAGGATCTGAGACTTTCTCTGTCGGGTGGCCAGGGGCTCGTGCAGGCAGTCCTCCTCGGCTTATTGCTCATTTTCATGTTTTCTCTTTCCAAGCCGATGGGGGGGCTCGTTTCACCCCAGGCGGCTGGTGCCATTTTTTGGCTTGCCTCCGCGTTTGGTTTGGTATTGGTCTTCAACGATCTTTTTGCCATAGAAGAAGTCAACGGCGCGCGTATCGGTGTGCTCTCGTCACCCGCCCCTGTTCACGCAGTCTGGATAGGCAAAGGTGTGGCCGGTTTGAGTTTGCTGTTGATTTCACAGCTAGTCTTCCTGCCTGCGACGATCGCCTTCCTTGGGCAGGTCATTTATGGACCTTGGTGGCTGATATGTGTGACATTAGTTGGTGCTGATATCGGGCTGGTTGTGATCGGTGCTTTGCTGGGGGCACTCAGTCAGGGGCAGGCTGCGCGGGAGTCTCTCTTGTCTGTCATTGTGTTCCCGCTTCTTTTGCCGGTTTTATTGGCTGGAATTTCCTTGTTTGGCATGTGCTTTGATCCTGGTGTGGCCGAGGGGTGCGACAAATGGCTCGGCCTGATCTTTGCCTTTGATTGTCTTTTCGCCGGGGCCGGACTTTTCCTGTTCCCGTTTGTCTACAGTGGGGAAGAGTAGATATGAAAGTTAAAATTCTTGCTGTGTTGGCAGGCATTGGGTTGCTTGTTCACCAGTATTTCATCTGGTTTTATGCGCCGATCGCCCAGTCCGGTTTGGTGCAGAAGATTTTTTATATGCATCTGCCGTGTTCATGGTGGGCGCTTGTGAGTTTTTTCGTCGTTTTTGTCGCTTCCATTCTTTATCTGTTCAAACGCGATGAAGTCTTTGACCGGGTGGCCGGTGCAGCTGCGGAGGTGGGAGTCCTCTTTGCTTCCTTGGCCTTGTTGACCGGATCTGTCTGGGCGCGCGCGGAATGGGGTCATTGGTGGTTATGGGACCCAAAACTGACGACGGCTCTGATCATGTGGTATGTCTATGCCGGGTATTTAGTGCTCCGCAACACTCCTATGGGCAGAGATCGCAAGGCGCTGGTGTGCGCTGTGCTGGGTATAGTCGCTTTTCTAGATGTTCCTCTGGTCTTTTTTTCTGCAAAATTGTGGGGAAGTGCCCATCCTGATGGATTGGCACGGAAAAGCTCAGGAATGGAGGTTCGTATGTGGCATACCGTTTTTACTGGGCTTGCCGCTTTTGGCTTTGTCTGGGGTGCCATGCTTTTGAGCCGGGTCAAGCAGTTGGCGCACCACGCCCGTCTGGAAGCCTTGTTTGTTTGGGATGATGAATAGTCGTAAAAGAACTCAATGAAGGATATAACATGTCTGCAATTACCTACCTGTTCATAGCCAACTGCGCGGTTTGGCTCGGTGTGGCCGGTTATCTCATTTTTCTGGCTTCCAAATCCTGTGGCCTGGAAAAACGCATGCAGCAGCTTGAGCTTTTAGGAGATGAGAATGATCGCTAATAGTGCTGAATTGGGACGTAAGGTGGTTTTGCTGACGGTGTTCGTGGCCGTCGCTGCCATGTTCGTGACGAGTTTCAATTATCGGATGAACCATCCCAATCTGTTTGTTCAGGTTCAAGCTGCCCATACGGCAGATGATGGTCATGATCATGGAGATCAGCCGGTTCCTCCTCCGGGAATGGGTGGCTCCATGTCTCAGGTGAAGGAATTCATGGATAGGGTTGAAAAGAACCCAGATGATGTTGACGCGCTGGTCAACCTCGGAAAAGCATTTCTCATGATGCGGGCCTGGGATCGCGCCATTGACCCTCTGGAAAAGGCTCAGTCTCTTCAGCCTGAGAATACAGAAGTGCTCAAGGCATTAGGTATTGCGCACTTCAATAAAGAGGATTTTACCAAAGCCTCTGCTGCTTATGATGCAATCCTCAGGATCACGCCTGAAGATAGTCTCGCTTTGTTCAATCAAGGGGTTATTTTCAAATATTATTTTGAAAAACCCGGTGAAGCCAGAAAGTACTTCGAAAAAATACTGGCTACAGAAAAGAATGACGAACAGATGCGAAAGATGGCCGAGCAGGAGCTGGAGAAGTAAAATATCGAGCAATGCCGAAATGTTGACGTATGTGGTCAGTGTGGATGGTATATTGACAAGTTCTTTAAAATAAATACAATGCTTCATTCCATTTGAAACTCCGTGGGGAGACGGGGCAGATGGATAACCGTTTTGTGTTTGTCTGTGAGCAGTCTAACTGTTGGAACCTTATACATTTTAGGAGAGGAAGTATGAGAAAACTGCATCTGATCGCGTTGTGCATAGCGATGGTCGCCTTGTTGGCGGCATGCGGCGGCGAAGAAAAAAAAGGTGAAGAAAAAAAAGCTGAAGCTCCGGCTCCGGCAGCCAAATTGGTCCTTGGTGTCGCTGGTGCTCATTCTGGAGATTTGGCATCATATGGCTTGCCGAGCGTCAATGCAGCCAAACTGGTGGCCGCCAAGTTCAATGCCGCAGGTGGTGTGAATGGTGCCATGGTGGAAGTTGCTGCACAGGATGACCAGTGCAAGCCCGAGTTGGCTACCAATGCCGCTACCAAGATGGTTTCCGATGACGTCAAGATAGTGCTCGGCCACATTTGCTCCGGTGCGACCAAGGCCGCTTTGCCCATCTATCTTGAGTCGAAGATTGTTCTCATGTCTCCCTCTGCCACTAATCCGCCGTTGACTCAGTCCGGCGATTATCCGAATTTTTTCCGTACTATCGCACCTGATGATGCGCAGGCTTCTCTTGAAGTTGCCTTTGCCAAGGGCCTTGGCCTCAAAAAGATCGCCGTCATTCATGACAAGGGCGACTACGGTAAGGGTTTCGCTTCCTTCTGCAAGACATTCATTGAGCAGGAAGAGGGTATTGATGTTGTTTTGTTTGAAGGCGTGACGCCGGGCGCAGTGGATTATTCAGCTGTTGTGCAGAAGATCAAAAGCTCTGGTGCCGATGGAGTCATTTTCGGTGGCTATCATCCTGAAGCTTCCAAGATCGTCTCCGGCATGCGCAAGAAGAATCTTGAAGTTCCTTTCCTTTCCGATGATGGTGTGAAGGACGAAACATTCATCAAGGTTGCAGGCAAGTACGCTGAAGGCGTCTACGCTACCGGTCCCATGGATTTCTCCAGCAATCCGATTTACCAGGAAGCTGTTGCTGCCCATAAGGCCGAATTCGGCGCTGATCCCGGCCCCTTCTTTCCTGAAGCATACTCCGCTGCCATGGCGCTGCTGACAGCTGTCCAGAATGCTGGTGGCACAGACTACGACAAAGTCACTGAAGCACTGCGTACTCAGTATGTTGATACCGCTGTTGGCAAGATCAAGTTCGATGCCAAGGGTGACGCGGAAGGTGTCGGCTTCTCTGTTTATCAGGTTCGTGATGGCCAGTACGTAGAAGTCAAGTAGTCTCTCTGGAATAATTACTCTCGGCCAGGGGACAGGGTGTAACCTGTCCCCTGGCATTATTTAATGTATGGGAATATAATCCTATGGAATATTTTCTGGAACTGCTTGTTGGTGGATTGACCCGAGGCAGCATCTACGCGCTCATAGCCTTGGGCTACACCATGGTTTACGGCATCATCGAGTTGATTAACTTTGCGCATGGTGAAATATACATGATTGGTGCTTTTACCGGCCTTATCGCTGCGGGATTGCTGACCATGCTCGGGTTTCCAGGACCTGCGATACTTGCTATCGCCCTTGTGTGCGCGGTGATATGGGCTGCAGCCTATGGATATACCATCGAGAAAGTGGCTTACAAACCCCTTCGGGGCGCACCTCGCCTTTCTCCACTTATTTCTGCAATCGGTATGTCCATTTTTTTGCAGAATTATGTCATGTTGGCTCAAACTTCGGATTTCCTTTCTTTCCCGGAGCTTATCCCTGAATTTGACTTTATGAAGGGAGCAGGCTCCATGCTCAGTTCTTCTGAACTTGTCATCGTTGCCGCGACAGTGCTTGTCTGCATCGGCCTGACCTTGTTCATCAAGTTTACCAAACTTGGCAAGGCCATGCGTGCCACTGCTCAGAACAGAAAAATGGCCCTGCTGGTCGGCATCAATGTCGACATGGTGATTTCTGCAACTTTTGTCCTTGGGTCCAGCTTGGCTGCTGTCGGTGGTGTCCTGATTGCTTCCCATATTGGGCAAATAAATTACTTCATCGGATTTATTGCAGGTATCAAGGCTTTTACAGCCGCAGTCCTTGGTGGGATTGGGTCAATTCCCGGCGCCATGCTCGGAGCTTTGGTCCTTGGTCTGACAGAGGCTTTTGCCACAGGGTATGTCTCTTCAGACTATGAAGATGTGTTCGCATTCTGCTTGCTCGTCCTCATCTTGATTTTCCGTCCCTCAGGGATCATGGGTAAGGAAAAGGTTCAGAAGGTTTAACATTGACGCCAGGGAGATCTTTCGGATCACTTGGCCGCAAGGAATATACTAGTGAATAACTCATGTAAGACAAGAGATCAGCAGAGCTGTCTGGAGTTCTTTCTGACTGCGGGGTGTGACGGATACGTCGCAGCGGTCAAAAAGTCTTTTCTGGTAGCTGTCTGGTTTGTTTTTCTGACCTTTCCGATTATGGTCATCAAGGTCGATACCATCGACAAGACCGTGGTCTGGCGTTGGGAAAACATGGTATATGTGGCGCTTTCCGTCTTTTTCGGTTCATTCGTCTGGCGATGGTTGTTGGCTCGCAAGGAATTGAAGGAGGATAATTCCCAGAAAGAGTCACGCGTGGAGTCTGCGCTCAATCGACTTCAGGCCATGCCACTCCTCAAATTCTCCATCCTTATTCTCATAGCAGTCTTCGCTGCTGTTGCTCCAATCAAATTCAATCTTCTTGGACAGAAACTTCAATTCTTCGACTTGTATCAGACCAACATCATGATTTCATGTCTGGTCTATATAGTCCTTGGTCTGGGGTTGAATATTGTTGTCGGGTTGGCCGGTCTGCTTGATCTCGGATATGTCGCTTTCTACGCAGTTGGAGCATATGCATATGCTCTCTGCAATATGCATTGGGGAATTGGATTCTGGTACATGCTTCCCATAGGAGCGGTACTCGGCGCACTTTTGGGTGTTATTCTCGGTTTTCCCGTTTTGCGATTACGCGGCGATTATCTGGCTATTGTCACTTTGGGGTTCGGGGAAATAATCAGGCTCGTTCTGGAAAACTGGGGCGATGTGACTATGGGGCCATCCGGTATTTCCAGCATCGCGCGTCCCGGACTTTTTGGCGTCAAGCTCGGTGTTATTGGTTCTACCGTTTATATGTACTATATAATGGTCGGCTTGCTGATTTTTACTATTTTTTGTGTCAACCGATTGCAGAATTCTCGCATAGGCCGCGCCTGGCTTGCTCTGCGAGAGGATGAGATAGCTTGTCAAGCCATGGGTATTGACAAGGTCAAGACCAAGTTGATGGCTTTTGCTTTGGGCGCCACTTGGGCCGGAATGGCCGGTGTGGTTTTTGCGGCTAAAACGACTTTCATCAATCCTGCATCATTCACCTTCTGGGAATCGGCTATTATTCTTTCCATTGTGGTTATCGGTGGGATGGGATCTATCCGAGGCGTTGTTGCCGGAGCAATCATTCTGATTCTCGTACCCGAATATCTTCGTGATTTTGCCGAGTTCAGAATGCTGCTCTTTGGTGCGATCATGGTTTTGGTCATGGTTTTCAGACCACAGGGATTGATCAGTGCCAAACGCAAAATCTATGAATATAAAGCAATCAACACTGCGGGTACGGGAAATGAATAATCCAGTTTTGAACGTCAACAGTGTCAGCAAGGACTTTGGCGGCATCCGTGCCCTCGATGAGGTTGATCTTGTTGTCGGCGACAAAGAGATTGTCGCTCTCATTGGTCCCAATGGTGCAGGAAAGACGACTTTTTTTAACTGCATTACCGGTATTTACACACCAACCAGTGGTGAAGTGCTGATTGATCCGAAAATTACAGGTAAACCCCGTCGCATCAACGGAAAGAAGCCTAACGTCGTCACAGAACTGGGGATGGCTCGTACTTTCCAGAATATCAGGTTGTTTCCATCCATGACGGCTTTGGAAAATGTCATGATCGGAACCCATTGCAGGACAACTTCTTCCATATGGGGGGCCGTTTCTCGGAATAAAGCAACACGTAAGGAAGAACAGGCTGTTGTCCAGCGGAGTTACGAATTGCTCAAGCTGGTCGGACTTGAGCAGTATGTCAACGAGTTGGCCTCGAATATTGCCTATGGGAAACAACGTAGGCTCGAAATTGCTCGTGCTTTGGCGACAGATCCGTTTCTTTTGCTTCTCGATGAACCAGCCGCTGGTATGAATCCTCAGGAAACCCTGGAGTTGGAAAGACTCATTGTGGATATTCGTGAGCAGTTCAATATTTCGATCATGCTCATTGAACATGATATGAAAATGGTCATGTCCATGTCAGACCGTATATATGTGCTGGATTACGGCCGCATGATAGCGGATGGTACGCCGCAGGAAATTGCCGAAAACCCGGCCGTCATCAAGGCCTATCTTGGGGAAGACGACGATGACTAATATGCTTGAACTCAAGAACGTCAACAGCTTCTACGGGAATATCCAGGCGTTGTATGACGTGAATCTTCATATAGATCGTGGTGAAATTATTACTTTGATCGGAGCGAATGGCGCGGGTAAATCCACTACATTGATGACTGTTTGTGGTGTGGTTCAGGCCCGTACGGGGGCGGTGATCTATGAAGATGAAGAGATCACCAAAATGCCGCCGAACAAGATTGTCGCACAGGGCATCTGCCAGGTCCCGGAAGGGCGGTTGATATTTCCTGAATTGACAGTACAGGAAAACCTCGACATGGGCGCGTTCATGCGATCAGACAAGGCGGGAATAGCTCGAGATATGGATTATTCCTTCGAATTATTCCCGATTTTGGCTGAACGGCGCAAGCAGCCTGGAGGGAATCTGTCCGGTGGAGAGCAACAAATGCTCGCTATTGCTCGTGCTCTCATGGCAAAACCGAAACTTTTGCTTCTGGATGAGCCATCCATGGGGCTGGCTCCTTTGGTTGTGAAACAAATTTTTGATATTATCAAAAAGGTGAACGCAGAAGCGGGAACGACGATTTTCCTTGTGGAACAGAACGCGAACCTCGCGCTCAAAATAGGGCACCGAGGGTACGTCATGGAAAACGGGAGGATTGTGCTCTCCGATACCTGCGACAAGCTCATGGCGAATGAGCAGGTGAAAAAGGCCTACCTGGGCCTGTAAAGGAACCAAGAAGGCCGGACGGAAACGTCCGGCCTTCTTCGTAATGATTGCTGACAGGGTGACAAGGATGCAGAGCGCAATACATGAACCTTTTATTATAAAGTGAACCACCGGGTCATTTTTATTCGCTCCACCCTCGTGCCTTTGTTGACAATCGGATATACATTGAGAACCTAAACGCTCTGGAGGAAAAGATATGAGCAAAATACTTGATAAGGCACTGACTTTCGACGACGTATTGTTGTTGCCGGGCTATTCCAATGTGTTGCCCGATGCCGTGGATGTGTCCACGTACCTGACGCCGCAGATCAAGCTGAATATCCCGCTCATATCCGCGGCCATGGATACTGTAACCGAATCCCGCATGGCCATTTCAATGGCCCGTCACGGTGGAGCCGGTGTTATCCATAAAAACATGTCCGTTCGTGAGCAGGCGCGTGAAATTGACAGGGTGAAAAAATCGGAATCCGGTATGATTTCCGATCCTATCACTGTCCACCCGGACGATGATCTGGGTAAGGTCAAGGCAATCATGGCAGAATACCGCATATCCGGTCTGCCGGTTGTCAAGGGAGATCATCTTGTCGGTATTATCACGAACCGGGATATCCGTTTTGTCAGAGACGACAACGCGCTGGTCTCCGAGTTGATGACCAGTCGTGATTTGGTGACCGTTCCTGAAGGCATCGACAATGAAGAGGCTAAACGCAAGCTCCATCAACATCGCATTGAAAAGCTTCTTGTGGTTGATGAAGAGAATCGACTTAAAGGTTTGATCACCATCAAGGATATCAACAAACATAAGAAATACCCTGATGCAGTGAAGGATTCAAGAGGTCGGTTGCTGGTCGGTGCCGCCATTGGAATCGGCAAGGATTGCATGAGTCGCTCAGAAGCTTTGCTGCATGTCGGAGCGGATTTCCTGGTGCTTGATTCCGCTCATGGGCATTCCGAGAATATTCTCAAGTCAACGCGAGAGTTACGCGCCGCGTTTCCTGAGCTTCAATTGATAGGTGGCAATATCGCGACTTACGAAGGAGCCAAGGCGCTCATCGAAGCCGGAGTTGACACGGTCAAGGTCGGTATCGGACCTGGCTCCATTTGCACTACTCGTGTGGTTGCAGGTGTCGGCGTGCCACAGATCACTGCCGTCATGGAAGCCAACAGAGCCGCCCGGGAGGCGGATAGGTGCATTATCGCCGACGGTGGCATCAAGTATTCCGGGGATGTGGTCAAAGCCCTTGCTGTAGGGGCCAATGCCTGCATGATGGGATCGGTTCTGGCTGGCACTGACGAATCTCCGGGTGAGACGATTCTGTATCAAGGTCGTACGTATAAGCAGTACCGCGGTATGGGATCTATCGATGCCATGAAGAAAGGAAGCTCTGATAGATACTTCCAGGAAAAAAGCAAAAAATTGGTGCCTGAGGGTATTGTCGGACGAGTCCCATATCGGGGTAAGGTTGGCGATTCCATTTATCAGTTCATCGGTGGATTGCGTTCAGGCATGGGCTATACGGGGTCTGCCACACTGAGTGAACTTTTTGAGAAATCTCAGATGGTGCAGATATCCCCGGCTGGACTTCGTGAGTCACACGTCCATGATGTGACCATAACAAAGGAGTCGCCTAATTATCGTGGCGATGGTTAGGTCCCGGATTGGATTGAGATTGTAATTGTTCTGGGGGAAAACTTTTGACGAGGTTTTCCCCCAGAGCTTCTTGAAGTCATTTTTATGTGGCGAAAAGTGAGTGTTGGAAGTTTGCGGGAAAAGTTTGTTGGTGGGAAGGTCGAAGCTGTTTCGTTGGTTCCAGGCAAAAAGCCATTGATCAGTCAAAGTGTATTTCATACTGATGCTGAATAGGGTATGGTATGAGGTGCAAAGGCAGGTGGGGCTATTATTTCTTTTCATTTTATCCTTTGTGAATTAGAGAGAACGTCATGCACGAAAATAGAGTACTTATTTTAGATTTTGGTAGTCAGTTTACCCAGCTTATCGCACGTCGAGTGCGTGAGGCGGGCATTTATTCCGAGATACATCCCTGCAACGTCGATCCCGAACGGGTCAAGGCATTCAAACCGTCCGCATTGATTTTGTCGGGCGGCCCATCCAGTGTGCTGGAGGGCGGATGTCCTGACCTGAATATGGAATACATGGAGATGGGTATTCCGGTGCTCGGCATCTGTTATGGAATGCAGCTTCTGGCCCACAAGCTGGGAGGCAAGGTGGTCTCATCAACCGATCGTGAATATGGCCGCGCCCAGTTCACGGGACAAAACGATTGTCCGCTCTTTGATGGTATTGAAGAGAAGGATGATCTCACTGTTTGGATGTCTCATGGCGATCGTGTTGAGGGATTGCCTGAAGGCTTTGTCCCCATGGGCAAGACAGATTCCATCGAGTTCGCTGCGATGGGAAATGTGGCAAAGAAAATCTATGCGTTGCAATTTCATCCTGAAGTGGCCCACACCACAGACGGTGCGACCATTATCCAGAATTTTCTTTTCAAAGTCGCAGGGCTCGAAGCATCCTGGTCTATGGCGTCTTTTGTGGATACCTGTATCGCAGATCTCAAGAAACAGGTCGGTGATGATAAAGTCGTTTTAGGCTTGTCTGGGGGTATTGATTCCACTGTAGCCGCTGTTCTTCTTCATCGAGCCATCGGTCCGAACCTGCACTGCATTTTTGTTGATAACGGGTTGCTCCGCATGGGAGAGAAGGAAGAAGTTGTCGGTTTCCTTGCCGAACATTTTGACCTCAATGTCAAATTCGTGGATGCGGCCCAGGAATTCCTGGATGACCTCAAAGGCGTTGAAGACCCGGAAAAGAAGCGTAAGCTCATCGGATATAAATTTATCGAGGTTTTTGATCGCGAGGCCAAGGCTATTGATGGCGTCAAATTCCTTGGGCAGGGAACCCTGTATCCGGATGTCATCGAGTCTGAATCCTTCAAGGGACCTTCTGCTGTCATTAAATCCCACCACAATGTGGGGGGATTGCCTGAAAAAATGAATTTGAAGTTGGTTGAGCCGTTGCGGGAGCTGTTTAAAGATGAAGTTCGTCGTGCAGCTTATGAATTGGGGTTGCCTGAACATATTATCTGGCGTCAACCTTTCCCCGGTCCGGGGCTGTCCATTCGCATTATCGGCGAAGTGACAGAGGAACGTTTGGAGATATTGCGTCTTGCTGACAGGATCGTGCAGAATGAAATGGTTGCATCGGATTGGTATCGTAAGGTATGGCAAGGGTTTGCCGTGCTGTTGCCACTCAAGACTGTCGGTGTCATGGGCGATGATCGTACATATGAAAATGTTATAGCATTGAGGATAGTTGATTCTCTGGATGCCATGACAGCGGATTGGTCCCGTTTGCCAAGCGAGCTGCTTGCGCGCATGTCAAATCGGATTATTAATGAGGTCAAGGGTGTGAACAGAGTGGTTCTGGATATTTCATCCAAGCCGCCGAGCACCATTGAGTGGGAATAGCCGGAGCTGGTATTCTCAGTTATGGCAAGACGGTTGCCGGTAGACAATGAACGATCGTATCAAGAATGCCTTGATACGGTAGTGTCAAGCTGCGCGAGTCTGGAAGGAAGGGTGATCGGTCGCTCCATATTGAGCCATCATTGGCTTGTTAATGAGTGGACTCTCCACTAAGCGGTTCCGATCCTCTTCCATCGTTCAGGTTCCCTATGAGGCATCCGGGACACTTAACTGCCTTTGAAAGGATTGCATATGTTTGGAGTAGGCGGACCCGAATTACTGATTATCTGTGTAGTGGCGCTTATTGTCATCGGTCCCAAGAAATTGCCTGAATTATTGCGCTCTCTTGGTAAGGGCGTCGCCGAGTTCAAGCGAGTGGGCAATGACGTGAAGTCCACTTTGGATGAGGAAGTCAGCAAGGCTGAAACCGAAGCGCGTAAACGTGAAGTGGATGAGGAACTTGCTCGGCGTCGGACCGAAAAAGCCAATCAGGAAGCAGATGCGGCCGAAGCAGCGGCTGAAAATGCGAAGATTGCAGCAGCATCGGCCAAAGCAGATCTTGAAAAGGTGCAAAGCGGCAGTGAGCCAGAGGCTGGTTCAACCCCGGAGTCTGCGGAACAGAGCGCTCCAGAGACCGCGAAAAATAAGGCCTAGATTCACATGAGTTCCGAAAAAGACGATGTGAAGGGTGTCGATGTACAAGAAACCGTGAAAAAGGTTTCCGACGATGATCCCTCTCTGGACGAAGCCGGTATGACGATGGACGAAGGTGAGGCTGTTCAGCCTGAAGCGGAAGCCAGCGACTCCGGTGACGGCGGAGGAGATGACGATGGTCCGGTTTCTTCGAGCCAACCGGATTCGGATGACGCAGGGAAGATCCCTGAGGGGAGTACCACTCCTCACGATGAAGAGGCCGAGGAGGATGATGTTGAAGAAGAGGGACATATGTCTCTGCTTGATCATCTTGGGGAACTTCGTCTTCGTTTGACCAGGGCTTTTATTGCTGTCGCAGTCGGAATGGTGGCCTGTTACGGTTTCGCGGACAAGCTTTTCGATATTCTCATGCAGCCCATGATTGATGTTTTTCAAAAGCAGATGGCCGAGCACCCGCTTTTGCCCATTGGCTTTTATGAAGACCTGAGGAAAGTCCTTTCGGATTTGATGGTTGCTCAAGGGATGCAGCACGCTGATAAAGTTGATATTTTTGTCAATGGGCTGCAAAAGGCACTGATGCAGGTCGCCCAGGAAGGGCATTTCCAGTATACCTACCCAGCAGAAGCTTTTTTCTCTCATATTAAAATTTCCATTGTCGCTGGTCTCTTTTTGGTGAGTCCATATGTCTTTGCGCAAATCTGGGGATTCATAGCTCCGGGGCTGTACGCTCATGAGCGTAAGTGGATGATCCCTATGGCTGTTATTTCAGCCTTGTTTTTTACTGCTGGTGGATTGTTTGGGTATTTTATTGTTTTCCCTTATGGGTTTGAATTTTTTGCCGGATTCGCTTCCAATGGCATCCAATTTACTCCCAAACTGAACGAGTATCTGAGCTTTTGCCTGAAGCTTCTCTTTGCATTTGGTTTTGTCTTTGAACTTCCTTTATTTATCTTTTTCCTGGCTCGTCTTGGTATGGTTTCATCCAAGACTCTGCGGGAAAAGCGGAAGTATGCGATATTAATTGGGTTTGTCGTGGCAGCAATTTTGACACCACCTGATCCATTTACTCAATGTCTGATGGCCGGACCGCTGATCATGCTTTATGAACTCGGAATATGGGTCGCCTTTTTCTTTGGCAAGAAGGAAAAGCGCCATTTGAAAAAGCAGGCAGAGGCTGAAGCCGCCAGGATGGCTGATCTTGATAAAGCTGCGACACCCCAAGCCACCTCTGAAGGTGAAGAAGTGTCATGATTCTCTCGGGCAGGGCTTCGTGAGCCAGTCTGCTCCGGTTTTCTTTTCCAGTTATTTACTATACAGTTACGCTCTCAACCGCACAGAGCAGTGAAAAAAAGGAGTGCGCCATGGGCACGCGCAAAGCCATGGTGGAGAGAGCCACCAATGAAACAGACATCTCGCTTTCCCTCAATATTGATGGAGAGGGGAGAGTTAATGTTGATACTGGGATTGGTTTTGCCGATCACATGTTGACCTTATGCGCCTTCTGGGCCGGGTTTGATCTTGATCTGACTTGCAAAGGCGATCTTGAAATTGATACCCATCATTCTTTGGAAGACATTGGCCTCTGCCTGGGGCAGGCGTTTTCTGAAGCCTTGGGAGACAAAAAAGGAATAGTTCGGGTAGCCTCAGCCAAGGTTCCCATGGACGAAGCCTTGGCAGAAGTAGTGATAGATATTTCTGGGCGTCCGTATATCGTGTACGATGATACTTTACTGCCCGCTCTCATTGCCGGGGACGAAAAAGATGTCTGGCGCGAATTTCTTAAATCTTTTGCCTTTAAGGCCGGAATGAATTTGCATGTCAAATTCGAGTACGGTTGTAATGGACATCATCTGCTGGAAGCCGTTTTTAAAGCTCTGGGGATAGCCCTTGCCCAAGCAGTGCACATTGGTCGTAAAGGCGTTTCCAGCACCAAAGGGAGTCTTGACTAATGCAACGTTTTTCCTCGATTTTCCCCGTAGTTACTGTACTGTTTTGTATGCTCCTCATAGCTGGATGTGCACCGAAAATGCGTTCTGCAGCAGTGCCTCGTCCTGAAGGGAAGCTGGCTGTGGCCGGATTCTCCAACCCGGTTTATAACTGGCAGATTCTTGCTGGATACCTGGCGGAGGAAGGACACCCTGTACCTGACGGGACGGTTGAGACGCTTGATGCGGTCTTGGTAGATACTCTGGCTCGTCATCAAGTTTTCGACTACATTACTCCAGCTGCCGTGAAGCAGTGTGAAGATGTTGTCGTCTTTGAAGAGTCTGGTTTGCCTAAGGTTTCAGCCTGGAAGTATTGGCTTGGTGTTGGCAAGTGCATCCAGGCAGATTATTTGCTGGTTCCGCAGATTACTTACTGGCGCGAGAGAGTGGGGAGCGATGCGGGGGTGCAGACTCCGGCATCAGTGGCCCTTGATTTTTACCTTATTGATGTAAAAAATGAACGGATGACTCGATCCCGGTATGAGGAAACTCAGGAGTCTCTTTTGGAAAATCTGTTCACTGCCCGCAAGTTTGCCAAACGTGGTGGGAAATGGGTTACCGCGACACGCTTGGCATCTGATGGTATTGAAGAAAAACTTATGGAACTCGGTTTATGATTCTTTTTCCGGCTGTAGATATCAAGAATGGTGAGTGTGTTCGTCTTGCACAAGGCAAGGAAGACCAGGTTACTGTCTTCGGTTCAGACCCTGTTGCTCAGGCTCGTATATGGGAATCTCTCGGCGCACGTTTTCTCCATGTCGTCGATCTTGACGGTGCATTTTCCGGTATTCCGAAAAATTTCGACCTTATAAAGTCTATCTGTACAGAGCTAACAATTCCGGTACAACTCGGTGGTGGTATCAGGGATATTGAGACTGCCCAGAAATATATTGAGGCCGGTGTTTCTCGACTGATCATCGGCACCATGGCTCTTGAAGACCCCGATATGTTTTCCGCTTTGTGTCAAGCCCTTCCTGGGAAGATCGGCGTTTCCCTAGACGCCGTTGATGGGCAACTCAAGAGCAAGGGGTGGGTTGAAGATGCCGGATTAACCATGGATGATGTCCTGCCCCGTTTGGAAACAGATGGGATTCGATTTATCGTCTACACGGATATTTCCCGCGATGGCATGCAAACAGGGGTCAATGTCGCTGGGTTGACAGCACTGTGTAGTCAAACTTCAGTGCCGGTCATAGCTGCTGGTGGTGTCCACACACTCGATGATATCAAGAATTTGTATCCACTCTCTCACAAGGGATTGGAGGGGGCTATTTCCGGGCGTGCCGTGTATGTCGGCACCCTTGATCTCAAAGAAGCAAATTCCTGGATTGACGCTCAATAAGGAGTTCTGCTCTGTTGTTAGGTACCGCTCATTGAAGGTTGCCTGATGAGTGCCAGTATCCCCTGAGTTCAGTTTTCATGGGAGGCAACAGCTCCCTGTATTTATAAGTATCAAGTCCCCCCTCTTCTTTTTTTGGAAGAGGGGGGACTTTTAGAGAGGAGCCCGTCTGGAGAGGAAAGACAAGGGCTAGAGTTTTGGCCTGCTGGTGACTGCGGGGCTCATGAAGAAGCCGCCCATTCCATGAGTTTCAGACTGTTTTGTTCATAGTGACAATAGAGTCGGCAAAGCCAGCAGTGATCCTGTTCACCTGAGGGCCTTGAGAGAGTTCGTTCACTGTTACATATGGGTCATCTTTCTGGAGGCAGCGCAGAAGCGATGCCTTTTTTGCTTTCATGAAAGTGTGTCATGCGGCATCATTTCAGATTCACATCACGAACTGATGGCGACTAGGTCACCGGCAAACAGAGAATTGGTGACAAGTGAGTGAAAGCAAAGAGAGGGGAAATCTCGAGTGAAATAAGGTGCCGAGGGAAGTTCCCTTCCCCCGGCAGTTGTCATCGTGTTACTTCTCGACAGTGTGTAAATGAATGTCCTGTTGAGGGTAGGGGATACTGATTCCTTCCTGATCAAAGATGATTTTGACCTTTTCAGTGATGGCGTAATACACGGGCCAATAGTCTGATGTTTTGCACCAGGGGCGAACCACAAAATTGACCGAGGAATCGGCAAGTTCGAAAACTTCTATAACGGGTGCTGGGTCGGAAAGGATTCGAGGGTCTTCTGCAACTATTTTCTTGAGAAGTTCCTTGGCCTTGAGAAGATCATCATCATATCCGATGCCCATCACTAGATCGACGCGTCGAGTTTCATTGGCTGTGACATTGACTATGGTCGCAGAGAGGATGGCTCCATTGGGAACGATGACATTCTTGTTGTCTGGAGTGGTCAGAATGGTGTTGAAAATATTGATCGCTTTCACTGTGCCGGATGTCCCGGCTACGGTGACATAGTCCCCTTTTTGAAAGAATTTGAGCAGGATGAGCATGACTCCGGCAGCGAAGTTGGACAAAGAATCCTTGAGGGCCAAACCAACGGCTAAACCTGCTGCTCCAAGTACTGCGAGAAATGATGTGACGTTGACACCGGCCTGCCCCAGGGCGGCTATGACTACGGCTGCCAATAGAGTATAATAGACGATATTGCGCAGAAAGCCGATGAGCGTCTCATCCACACGGGCTTTGAGTAAGAGGCGGCGCGCCAAGCTTGCGACATTTTTTGCCACAAGTCGTCCTACTATGAATATCAGGATGGCGATGAGAACATGAACGCCATGCACGGAAATGAGTTTTATACCTTCTTCAAGCAGTGTCTGAATGGTCTGTGGGTCGAGATTCATCTATTCCTCCTGGTTCTCATGGATGTTATGTTGAGCGTGATTGTATCATACAATGTGAGGTGAAGAAATTGTGAAAGGGAAAAGATCAAGGGGTGCCCCATTTGTTGGTTTCTTCAACTCGAATGTATTTTTGAAATGTATAGTAATACCCAGCCATGGCATTATAAAAACCAGCCTTGCCATCCAGAAACCCTGCCTTGAGAAAGTACAACTTGATGAATTTCATGGTGGCGTGGAGAATTCCAGCGCTCAGCCCTCCTTTTTTCCCTTTTTCTCGAAGCGATTTTGCACCTTCTTCTGCATAATAGTTGATCTTGTCCATATGTTGTTCAAATGATTCGTAGGGGTAATGCAGGATGTCACCCCGTAGTTGTGCAGTTTCTCCAAGTGGGGTGAAATGATAATGTGCACCGGATGCAGTCACTTGCATCTTTCCATGCCTGAAAAATCGGAAAAGGTAATCCGGGTACCAGCCCGAGTGTTTCATGAATCGATTGAAATAAAATGAGCTTCGGGGAGTATAATACCCGGCCAAGGAAACGTCCTCTGACAATTTATCAATAATATTGTGGCGTAGTTCATCCGTCAGATATTCATCCTGATCAAGTGAGACTACCCAATCAGTCTGTATCTCTGACAAGGCAAGAGCGAATTGGGCGACCGGGCCGGGCCATGGGTTGATGATGATCCGTGCGCCAAATTCCTCTGCTATTTGGCGTGTCCGGTCTGTTGACTCAGAGTCGACCACAAGTATTTCGTCGCAAAAATCGAGTGATTTCAAGCAATTCTCAAGCAGTCGTTCGCCATTGTATGTCAGAACCAGGCCGGTCACGGTTTCACGCATTCATTTCTCCACGTTTTCTTAGGGGATTGAGAGGTGCGTATGGTAGCGGGTTCAGCTTTGCTGGTCCAATAAAAGATATGGCATCAAATAACAGAGGTGTTGCGGGTGATCCATGTTGTGGATGTTCAGAAGAAGCAAGAAGAGCAGGCAGATTATGGACAATGAAAACGCCCTTCTTCATTGGAAGAAGGGCGTTGACAGATGGTTGTGATGGAAAATGGTTAGAGTCCTAATTCATCATCTGGCTGCGCGTCATTGCAGTCTTTGCAGGGCAGTATCAGATTGAGAATAACACCGATGATCCCAGACAGTCCGATGCCACCCAGTTTGACGATGATCAGGTCAAAGTTCATGCCACCGATACCGAATACCAGAATGATAGAAACAATCGCAAGGTTGCGCGGCAACATCAGATCATTTCCGGCACGGACCAGTGTGTTGATACCTATAACCGTAATAGCACCGAAGAGCAGGATCATGATACCGCCCATGACGGGGACTGGGATGGTATTCAATATCGCTCCCAATTTGCCGAAGAATGCGAGAATGACAGCTGTAATTGCTGCCCATGTCATGATGCCGGGATTGAATGCACGGGTCAGTGCCACAGCGCCCGAGACTTCGGAATACGTTGTATTGGGCGGACCTCCTAACATGGCAGCCAGGGAAGTAGCGATTCCATCCCCCAGCATGGTGTTTTGGACACCAGGGTCTTTGACATAATCTTTGCCAGAAATACCACCGATAGCGAGGATATCACCGAAGTGTTCGATGGCGGGGGCGATGGCAACAGGGACAATGAACAGGATGGCTTCGAGATTCCAGGTTGGAAAGACGAAATTGGGGAGTGCCAGGAGAGGAGCCTCAGCTATCTTGCCGAAATTGACCAGTGTCGGGGTTGTCCAGTTCTGGAGCTGGCCGGGGTCGAATGTCGCCTGGGCGGATGCTGCAAAGCCGCTAACGTCAAGGATGAGTGAGGTGACATAGCCTGCAATGATACCGAGGAGAATGGGGATTAACTTGATCCAGCCTCTTCCAAGCAGAGAAGCGAAAATAGTGGTCAGCAGGGAGACTCCCGCGATGATCATGGCTGTATCGTTCGGAACCAGCCATGCAGATCCGTCACCAGTGCGTCCCATGGCCATATGGACAGCGGTTGGTGCCAGGATGAGGCCGATGACCATGATCACCGGGCCGGTAACAATGGGAGGCAGGATGCGTTTGAGCATCTCGACTCCGAAAATACGAATCAGACAGCTGATGATCACATACAGTATGCCTGCGCCGAACAGGCCGCACATGGTGGAAGGAATACCCCAAGTCTGTACCCCGTAGATGATGGGGGCGATGAATGCAAAGCTCGATGCGAGGAAAACAGGCACTCTCCCTCGGGTGATGAGCTGAAAGACCAGAGTACCGACTCCGGCCGTGAAAAGGGCCACATTCGAATCAAGTCCTGTCAACAGTGGGACCAGGACCAGTGCGCCAAAGGCGACGAAAAGCATTTGCGCGCCGAGCAGCGCGTCTTTAGGTTTAAAGCTGTACTCAGTGGAATGAACGTCACTCATCTTTGCCAACTCCTCCTCATGGTTTTGGCCTGCCGAAAACCCCATGCCCCCATCGGGTCAGATTCGGACAGGTCGTTTATTGATAACATCCCCTAAAAAAAGGCACGCTGTGGAGCGTGCCTTGTACCTACTTGGTGCCGAATATTTTATCCCCGGCATCACCGAGGCCCGGTATGATATAGCCGATATCGTTCAGCTTCTCATCAACTGCCGCGACATAGATATCCACGTCCGGGTGTTTTTTCAGAATTCGATCAATGCCTTCAGGGGCAGCACACAGGAATAATCCGCGAATGGATGTGCAGCCGGATTCCTTCAGCAGTTCAATTGTAGCTTCCAGCGTGCCGCCGGTGGCCAACATCGGATCCAGAATCAACGCAGTGCGTTCATCCATGGCACTGGCAAGCTTGACATAGTATTGGACGGGTTTGAGCGTTTCTTCATCACGATAGAAACCCACAACCGAAGCCTTTGCTCCGGGGATCATGTCGAAAACACCATCCATCATGCCGAGTCCCGCACGCAGGATGGGAACGACAGTCACCTTTTTGCCTTTGATGGTATCAACTTCGACGTCTCCCGCCCAGCCTTGAATGGTGGTGGTTTCAGTCTCAAAATCTTTTGTAGCTTCGTAAGTCAGAAGCCTGGTGATTTCATTAGCCAGCTGGCGGAAACGGCTGGTGGAAATGTCGTGCTTTCGTAAGATGCCGACTTTGTGACGAATAAGTGGGTGGTCAACCAAGTGCAGAGCCACAGGTTATCCCCTCCTTAACAGGTTTGTAGTGATATTTGATGAAAAAAAAGTTGCGATTGCGCAAAACTTCCCTTTTCTAGTCTGATGAACGTGCCGGGTCAAGGGTATATTTTCCCATTCGGGGCAATACTCTGAGAGATAGAAATTTACTTTCCAATGATTCCCGGTATATCCTCCATCTCATGGATAAAGAGAAAATAACACATTATTGGGAACGGACTACCGGAGCAACTGATTGTGGGCTTCGTTTGGATAAATTTTGGGCTCAAGAGCTGGCGGATGCCGGGATTTCGCGAGGTCGGATCAAGCAGTGGATAGAGGAAGGTCACGCCCAGGTCGATGGGGTCGTCGTGCCCAAGGGGAAGCATAAACTCTCCGGGTATGAGACCGTGAGCATCGGAGCTGGCGAGAGTCGGAATGGAGAGGATACGGCACAGCCTGTACCCGGCGATTTGGATGTCGTTTATGAAGACTCACACGTGGTTGTCGTGGATAAGATTGCCGGTTTGACGACACATCCCGCGCCAGGAGAACCGGGGCCGACGTTGGTGAATCTGTTGTTGCATCGATACCCGGATATTTCATCTCAAGATTCCGGGATGAGCGGATTGCGGCCCGGTATTGTCCATCGCTTGGACAAGGATACTTCGGGGTTGATTGTGGCAGTTCGGACGGAAGCTGACAGGTTGACGCTTTCCGCTGATTTTGCCGAACGTCGGGTGCACAAAGTGTATCTCGCAATTGTTCATGGGGTTCCGGAACGATCGCAGGGAACCATTGAAGATTCTATCGGACGACATCCGACACAGAAGACACGAATGGCCGTAGTCGAGAAGGGGGGGCGAGAAGCTCGAAGTGAGTATCGGGTTCTTTGGGCAGGTCCCCGAGGGCTCGCCTCTCTGGTCGCCGTGCGAATTCATACGGGGCGGACACATCAGATTCGTGTTCACATGGCGCATATCGGGCACCCGTTGCTTGGGGATACTGTGTATGGACCGCAGGAAAATGCTGTTTGGAAACGCAGGTCCGACAGTCTTGCCGAAATGGCCCCACGGCAAATGCTGCATGCATTTCATCTTTCTTTTACGCACCCGGAAAGTGGGGAAGTGATGACACTATGGCGCAAGCCGCCACAGGACTTCCTGATGCTGCTCAGTGCTCTCAAACGTGAATGTCTGCGTCTTGGGGTCGTTGGGATGCCGGGAAGCGGCAAGTCGGCTGTCGTGCGTTTCCTGCGTAATGCCGGACTTCCCACTTTCAGTGCCGATGAATCCGTCGCTGCTCTCTATGCCCCTGAGGGGGATGGTGCGGCCATGATTCGACAACGCTTTGGCGGAGAATATTCGTTGTCCGATGGTTCCGTGGACAAGGCGGCGTTGTTTGCTGCCATGCTCAAGTCAGATGGGGTGCGCCGTGAAATAATGGACACTATTCATCCCATTGTTCAGCATGAGTGTGAAATGTTTTTCAAGCAATATCGAGATGAACCTGTGGCCTATGCGGAGATTCCACTTCTTTTGGAAGGAGGATGGCATGAAAAGGGATATGTGGATGCCGTGGCCGGTGTTCATTGTCCGCAAGAAAAACGGACTGGAGAATTACGACGGATACGTGGCCTTTCTGTTGAAACTCTCGCCGCCTTCGACTCATGGCAGTGGGCTGAGAAGGACAAACTGGCCGCGTGTGATTACATTGTTGAAAACAATGCGGGGTTGGATGAATTGCAGGTTGAGGCAGCGGGGATGCAGGAGTGGGCCGTAGAGCTATCGGAAGAACGCAATCGGGAATTCGGGCGCTGGCTTGAGGCTCTTTGGCCTCAATTGGCATTGGAATTCCAAGATGGTGGAGGCTGGATGTGATACCAATTCGGGATAATGTGCCGAGAGTGACCCTGCCCATAGCGGTCTCAGTGATTATCGCGGTCAATATCCTTGCCTTTTTATATAGTAAAGCCCTGGACCCTCGAGGGGTGGCGCATCTTTTTCATGTTTTTGGTGTTGTTCCCGCCCGGTTTTTCGAACCGGAGTGGGCTGCTTGGGCCGGGTACCCAAAGACCCTTGGGTGGCCTTTTTTTACATACATGTTTCTGCATGGCGGATGGTTACATATCATCCTCAATATGTGGATGCTTTGGATCTTTGGCGATAATATCGAGGATGTCACCGGTCATGGTTGGTTTGTGGTCTTTTACCTGCTTTGTGGAATGGTTGCGGTCGCTGTTCACATGCTTTTCGAGCAGACCTCGGCTCTCCCTATTGTCGGCGCTTCCGGGGCCGTGGCCGGTGTGATGGGGGCCTATGTCATGCTTTATCCGCATGGTAAGGTTCTGACTTTAATTCCCATTTTTTTTATTCCCCTGATATTACGGGTACCATCGGCCTTGTTTCTCGGTGTCTGGTTTGTGTCGCAACTGGTTTCTGGTGTTGTCTTGCAGGGAGAGGATGCCAGTCAGGTCGCGTGGTGGGCGCATGTTGGGGGCTTTGCCGCTGGTATTGTGTTGATTCGGGTCTTTCGGCGTCCAGGGCATTGCCGATATTGCTATAATCCAGAAACCAGAGATTATGATCCGGAGGAGGTGACGGACAATCGCTCGAATCTCCCTTGAAGTTCCCACTTTCTGATCAATTGGGCAGTTGCTGGCGGCACCAGATGCTCCATGGGGCGGCCTGCCATGATTGCCTGTCGAACCTGCGTCCCGGTGATGCCCTTTTTATCAAGTGGCTGTTCCCACATGACATGAGTTGTGAGTCCCAGAGAATCCAGGCGGAGCTTTTTTTCGCGTCCCCAATCATCATAAATGGTCAGATAATACACCGCATCCTTTGGTGCCACCACTTGCAGTTCGTTGGGTTTGCAGATGGGAAAAGGGATGATGCTGAAAGTTTCAGGCTGAACCCCGGCTTCCGTGAGCACGGCGTGAAGCATGATCTCCCGTTCTTCATAAGTCAGGGGATTGTTGGCCGCATTGGAACGGCTGGGGTCTGTCTTCTCTTCAGTCGTCTGCTCCGGAGTTGGATTGGTGACGCCGACAGTCATATGCGTACAGAGGGCTTTCCCGGCCAGCAGATATTTGAGGTGGTCGTTGTGGACGATTTGAAAGCGTCCATGGATGAATCCCCGAGCGTGCGTCATTTACGCCTCCTTCGCAGGAGAGGCCGTTTCGTTTGTTTCGGATTCGGCCACAATAGGTTCGGGAACAACGGTGAAGGGATCATAATCGCCGGGCCAGAATTGTTGTGGATAGGGAGAGTCATGAATACCACCCAAACGGGCCAGATCAAGGTAGTTGAGAATCATATGCATCATTTCATCTCCACGCAGGCAGCTTAACGCTCCTCCGGCCACGCTGATTTCGTCGAAAGCTTCAACTTTATCTCGACGGACCCCGTCTCCAAGGAACATGACCGGGACCGGTTCGCCCGAATGAACAAGCCCACCAGAGCTGGGTGTGGAATGGTCAGCTGTCACGACCAGAAGAACCTCTTCGTTTTTGAGCAGGACGTCAATGCCCTCGGCAATGCCCCGATCCAACGCTTCGATGACTTTGACTTTTGATTTGGGGTTTTTGGTGTGTCCTGCCCGGTCTGGTGCTTTGGTGTGAACGTGGATGAAGTTGTAGTTATCAACATTGTCGGCCGCTATTTTCAGGCGTTCGGCGATATCTCGTCCCGGATCTCGTGTGTCTCGAACCTGCTTGAAGTCCATACCGAGGTACGACGCAAGGCCTTTGTACATGAATCCACTTGCCATGGAGAGTCCACACAGGCCGTACCTATCTCGGATATGGGATCGGTCACGCAATATCCCGGCTCGTTGGGTGACCAAACCGTTGATCGGAGGGAGTTTCTGCTTGATGCGTAGTTGATTTTGGTCAACTTTACAGAGTCTTCGATACGCCCATCGGAGATATTCCCTCAGTACTTTGGCTGTTTTTATGGCTTTGGGATCAGCGGCGTGAGAGGTAAGGGGCCTTATCTCGGAAATAAATCGTCCGTCGACCATGGGGTTGGAATCGGTGATGAATGGACTGACCTCGCCGTGCATGGTCAAGACGCTGAACATGCCGCCGGTTTTGTGAAGTCGGATGGAGATGCCATCCTGCTCGAAGTGGTCGGCCGCATCATAGAGGGAGTCAATTTCCTCAGGGGTTCCGCAAATACGATCGTACTTGAGAGTCAGTTGGTTCTCCAGGGTCTCGAGGACGCTGCAAAAATGTGCAAGCATGGCGACATCATTTTCACCGAGGTCTATTTCTGCTCCGAGAGCCTCAAGTGGTCCTCTGCCGGGGAATTCTTCCTTGGGACTTCCGAACATGGCAAAGTGGGCATTTTCGCTGGGGAGTGGTTGCCCCAGTTTTCCTGCATGGTAGAGTCCTGTGCTGGACAGTGAAGCCAGCCTGTCGAGGCAGGGGGTTTCGGCAAATTGCAATGGGGTCTGATGTTGAAATTGGGCTTGAGCCCGGTCGCCGAGGCCATCAAGAAGGAGGAGTACACAGGTTTTGGACACGTCATTCTCCGGGGAGTGCATATGGTACGCACTGGCTTATGGGTGTACTGGTCATATTGGTTTTGTCGATTGAGTCTGTAAAGTTCATTAGCAGAAACTCTTTGCCATGCAAATCATCCGTGGGCATTATTTGAAGATGCTGATAGATATTCATGTCCATTCGGATAACTCTTCCTGTAGCGTCATGCCCGCGTCGGAGATTGTGGCCCGAGCCAGAAGTCTTGGGCTGGACGGGGTCTGCATTACCGATCACGACACTACGGCCGTTTTGTCACAAATCCAGGAAGGTTTCCAGCCTGATGGTTTGCTGGTGCTGGTGGGGATGGAATATTCTACTGACGAGGGAGATTTCCTTGTTTATGGTGACGTGGAGTCTCTTGTTCCTGGTATGGATGGGCGTGCTTTGCTGACATCCGTGATTGAAACAGGAGGGGCAGTCGTCGCAGCGCATCCGTTTCGTGGGTGGCGTCCCTCGGACACCGGGCTTTTCCAGTCATATCCCCCCTCTGCCATTGAGGTTGTCAATGGCAGAAACACAGAGGCTGAAGATGCGCAGGCTCTTGAATTGGCATGTCACCTCGCTCTTGCTCACGTCTCAGGTTCCGATGCTCACCGATTTGACGAGTTGGGACGATTTCCAACTCGATTTACCTGCCCCATTTCCGATCGGGTTGATCTCGTGAACGCGCTCAGGCAAGGGATGTGTCGGCCTGGTGTTCTTCGGAGTGCTGCGCTCGCCTCGGCTTCCTAGATTCTCCGCTTTCATTTTTGAGTGTACGAACTCTCCTCTCAGAGCCTATTCGTTTGCGTCTTAGGTCATATTCGGTCATACGTGGCTGTTCAGTTGTGTCTTGCCAGAGTTCTGAAGGACAAAGGGACATCTCTTTGGTGTGTGCGGCCTGGAAAACTTCTGTGGAAAAGGCTGTGGAAAAAATATTGACTCAAATGAAAATACAGTCTTGACACAAAGCCCTGACAGATTACTTTAGTGTCTGGAATAGATATCTGATTTTCTTTTGCGAAAGGAACGTTTGAAGAATGGAATACAAAGACTATTACAAGTTGCTCGGAGTCTCCCGGTCTGCTCCCAAGGACGAGATCGCCAAGGCATTCAAGAAGCTGGCCCGGAAGTACCATCCTGACCTCAATCCCAATAATACGGAAGCCGAGGCCAAGTTCAAGGAGATCAACGAAGCGTATGAAGTCCTCAAGGACGAGAAAAAACGCAAGTTGTATGATCAATTCGGCTCTAATTGGGAACACGGGCAGAATTTTCAACCTCCGCCAGGTTATGAAAACATGAACTACGGCGGCGGTGGGTTCTCTCAGGGCGGATTCTCCCAAGGTGGGTTTTCCGATTTTTTCGAAACCATTTTCGGCGGAGCCGGAGGTGGCGGCGGGAATTTTCGGGGTGGCTTTTCCCAAGGAGGATTCGGCGGCGAAGGGTTTCAGCAGCGTCCGCGTAGAGGGGCGGATTCCGAAGCCATGTATGAGCTGACCTTGGAAGAAGCATATCGGGGCGGCAATAAGTCCATCACCTTGCAGGAGCAGGTGACAGGCCCGGACGGATATCCGCGCATGACTACCAAGACGTTGGAAGTCAATGTCCCTGCCGGTATCAAGGACGGGCAGAAAATTCGTTTGGCAGGGCAGGGAAATCCCGGCATGGCCGGTGGTCCCAAGGGTGACCTTTATCTAAAAATAAAGATCATGCCTCACACAATGTTCAAGGTCTCTGATTCTGATGTTGTGCTCGATCTGAATCTGGCTCCATGGGAAGCCGCTCTCGGTTCTCTGGTACGTATCCCGACTCTGGATGGTGCTGTCGAGATGAAAATCCCGCCGGGCATCGGTTCAGGCAAGAAGCTCCGCATCAAGGGACGGGGATTGGGAAGTGGGGCCAAGCGCGGCGACCAGTTTGTCAGGATAATGATTCAGGTTCCTGATCTTCTCACGCCAGAGGAAAGGGAACTGTGGGAGACGTTGCAGGAAAAATCATCCTTCAAGCCGAGAGAGTTCTAGGGGAACGCCATGCCAAACAAGCGACTGAGAGAGATGATGATGCAGTTGCCCGGCCTCAATCTGCCGGAGAGGTCGGAATATGTTGCCTGGGCACAACTGGTGGAGTTGACCTCAATTCAGCCGGGCGACATGGCTGAATTGATCGAGCTTGGCTGGATCAATCCGAAAAAGACCAGGGCCGAGGAATATCTGTTCCGGTTGCGGGATGTGTATCGTATTCACAAGCTCATGCGCCTGGTCAACGATCTCGAAATGTCCTTTGACAGTGGTTCCATTGTTGTGGATCTGCTCGACCGGGTGGAAGAATTGGAAAAGGAAGTGGAAGAGCTGAAGCGACTTGTCTAACAAAACTGCGGGGAAACCCGATCTGGTCGCTGATGCAGGAGTTTGGATGAATCGGAAGGTACCACCCTTTCGTCCAACCTCTGAGTTGAATTCATTGATCGGTTATTTTCTAACAGTTTGAAGAGATAATTCAGGGAGGTTCATTCATGGATCCGAATACATTTACCAAGAAAACCCAGGATGCCATTTCAGAGGCGCAGAATCTCGCCATTCGAAGTGGTCATCAACAGATAGATTGCGAACACCTGATGCGGGCACTTGTTGCTCAGGAACAAGGATTGGTCCCGCAGATATTACGCAAACTCGGCATTGCGCCGGATTCCTATCTTGGAGCAGTCGATTCCGAGATTTCAAAGCTGCCTAAGGTCTCCGGGCCTGGCGCACGTCCTGATCAGATAGTTGTGACCCCGCGCCTGCAATCCGTACTCGTGGCGGCTGATGACCAGGCAAAGCGCATGAAAGATGAATTCGTCTCCGTGGAGCATGTCCTCCTCGGCCTCATGGACGAATCACAGTCCACGGGTATCGGTCGAGTTAACAAGCAGTTCAATCTGAGCAAGGACAAGGTGCTTTCTGCCTTGACCGAAGTTCGGGGAAAACAGCGGGTCACTTCAGACAATCCTGAGGCTACATATGATTCACTCAAAAAATACGGTCGGGATCTGGTTGAAGAGGCGCGATCCGGCAAGCTCGATCCGGTCATTGGTCGGGACAGTGAAATCCGCCGCGTCATTCGAATCCTGTCACGCCGTACCAAAAACAATCCCGTCCTGATTGGCGAAGCTGGAGTTGGCAAAACCGCCATTGCCGAGGGGTTGGCCCAACGCATCGTTGCCGGAGATGTCCCTGAAGGGCTCAAGGACAAGACTGTTTTCAGTTTGGATATGAGCGCGCTTATTGCCGGGGCCAAGTATCGTGGTGAATTTGAGGAGCGGTTGAAAGCCGTGCTCAAGGAGGTGCAGGAATCCGCCGGGCAGATTGTCATGTTTATCGATGAACTGCATACCATCGTCGGTGCGGGAAAAACAGACGGGGCCATGGATGCCGGTAATATTCTCAAGCCGATGTTGGCACGAGGAGAATTGCACTGCATTGGGGCCACCACCACTGATGAATACCGCAAGTACATCGAAAAAGATCCGGCGCTTGAACGTCGTTTTCAGACTGTTACAGTGGCTGAACCGAGCGTGGAGGATACCATTTCCATTTTGCGCGGATTGCGTGAGCGATTTGAAGTCCATCACGGTGTGCGTATTTCGGATGGAGCGGTGGTTGAAGCGGCGATCCTGTCACATCGATACATTCCAGATCGACAATTGCCTGATAAGGCCATCGACCTCATTGACGAAGCCGCAGCCTTGATCAGGACAGAGATTGATTCCCAGCCTTATGAATTGGACAAGGCCAATCGACAGATCATGCAGCTTGAGATTGAGCGGGAAGCGCTGAAGCGTGAGACTGATGATGCTTCCAAAGGGCGGCTGATTAAGTTGGAAAAAGACCTTGTCAACCTGAAGGAAAAGCAGGCGGCCTTGCTTACCCAATGGGAGAATGAAAAAGGTGGTATCGAACGGCTGCGGTCTCTCAAGGGAGAAATCGAAGCGACCCGGCGGGAAATAGATGAAGTCAAACGGGTGCATGACTACAATCGGGCAGCGGAATTGGAATATGGTGTACTTGCAGGATTGGAGAAAGACCTCAAGGCTCGCAACGAAGCTCTGGAATCAGGAGATACTCCTCGTATGGTCAAAGAGGAAGTCGGCCCTGATGATGTGGCGCAAGTCATTGCACGTTGGACTGGAATTCCTGTTTCCAGACTTATGGAAGGAGAACGGGAAAAACTGTTGAAATTGGCTGATGTCCTTCATGAGCGGGTCATCGGGCAGGATCAGGCGGTCCAGGCTGTGGCCGATGCCGTGCTCCGTGCTCGTGCAGGTCTCAAGAACCCATCGAGGCCTATTGGTTCTTTCATCTTTCTTGGTCCCACAGGTGTGGGCAAAACCGAGTTGTGCAAGACCTTGGCAGCCAGTCTCTTTGATTCCGAGGATAATATTGTCCGCATTGATATGTCGGAGTACATGGAAAAACATACCGTGGCCCGATTGATCGGCGCGCCTCCCGGTTACGTCGGATACGACGAGGGAGGACAGTTGACCGAAGCTGTCAGGAGGAAGCCGTATTCGGTCGTTCTGTTTGACGAGATAGAGAAAGCGCACCATGACGTTTTCAATGTGTTACTTCAAATTCTTGATGACGGCCGCCTGACGGATTCTCATGGACGGACAGTTGATTTCAAAAACACCATCGTCATCATGACAAGCAACCTCGGGGCGGAGTTGATGCTCGATGGCATTGACGATCAGGGTGAGTTCAAAGAGGGGGTTGCAGAGCAGGTGATGGACGTACTTCGTCTGCATTTTCGCCCGGAATTCCTCAATCGTGTCGATGAAAGTGTTCTGTTCAGGCCACTGCGGACAGAGCAATTGATCAAGATTATTGATTTGCTTATTGCCGGGCTGCGTGGACGGCTCGAGGATCGCAAGATCAGTCTGACACTTACGGACAAGGCAAAGGCATTCATTGCTCAATCAGCCTATGACCCGAACTTTGGCGCGCGTCCGCTGCATCGGTATCTTCAAACCCGCCTTGAAACGCCACTTGCCAAGTTGATTATTGGTGGAGAATTGCTGGAAGGGGCCGAAGTGGTTGTCGATGAACGAGATGGAACTCTTGTCTTTGATTAACCGCCCTTTCCTTTTCATAAAAGAACGGCCGTCGAGAAAATCGGCGGCCGTTTTTTCCCCTCTGTTAAAAGATGTAAAAGATTCCCGGTGACCTTGACTTCGATGAAGGTTTCGAGAAAGTTGCTGACGCAACATGTGTTGGCTTGTGTCTTGCCAACCTGAAACCATTCATTCGGGGATATCTCATGCCCAATTTGCTTCTTTTGGCCTTGCTCGCCACGTTTCCAGCGTTGTCTACGGATATGTATCTGCCAGCGATCCCGACTTTGCAGGTTATCTGGAATATCACGTTGCCGCAGGCGAATTTGTCGCTTGTAGTCTTTTTCATTGCGTTTAGTGGGTGCCTTCTCATTCATGGTCCTTTGTCGGACAGGTTCGGGCGGCGGCCTGTTCTTATATGGGGTATCGTGCTTTTTATCATTGGCTGTGGGTTATGTGCCATTGCGAACTCCATCACCATGCTGATTCTGGCTCGAATCGTCCAAGCTGCCGGAGCAGCAGCGGCATCTGCTTTATCCCTTGCCTTGTCCAAAGACCTGTATGAAGGACTCGTACGGCAAAAGATTTTGGCGTATATTGGGGTTATTCTGGCCCTGTGCCCCATGCTGGCTCCTTCCTTGGGCGGACTTATGCTCAAGGTCGCTTCGTGGCGTTGGATATTCGCCTGCCAGGCCGTGTTGGCTTGTGCGGCTCTATATGGTGCCGTCAAGCTCAAGGAACCTTTGTCCGAGTTCACATCAGGAGGTCTTTTGGCCATGGCCGGCCGGTATGTGAAGGTGTTCAGAAATGTGCATTTTCTGATACTCGCTTTTGCTTTTTCACTGATGACCCTCCCTCATTTCGCCTTTATCGGCGGCTCCCCTGATATTTATATTACTGGGTTTGGCGTATCGGAACAGGCTTTCGGGTATTATTTCGGGATCAATGCTTTGGGAATTATGCTTGGTTCACTGGTTTGCTCCAGATTGTCGCAAGTCTTTAGCCCCATGCGGCTTCTGATCTTTTCCCTCTTCGGACTGTTGGCTGGTGGACTTTTCATGATTCAGTTCGGCGGGATGACTCCGCTCAGTGTTGCCATCCCCATGTTCTGCATAACTTTTTCCACTGGTTTTTCACGACCTATCAGCAACAATATGGTTCTTGAACAAGTTGATAGTGATGTCGGAGCCGCTTCGTCGATCCTCACATTTGAGATCTTTTTCATTGGTGCAGGGGGCATGGAGATTATCGCTCTGGATTGGCCTTCGAAATCGTTTGTTCTGGGAATACTGGCACTCATCGGATCTGCTATTCCTTTGATCTCAATTGCCTGTATCCGTAAATCAATCAAGTAGGCGTTCCAGACTCTTTCTGAAACAACTGAGAGTTTGAGAATGAAAAACCTCGCCCCATTTAGTCAAGCGATATGGGGCGAGGCTTTTTACATGGAATACAGCTTTTTTCTTGAAAGAAAACGAGTTTTATTCTTTGTGGCTAATGGCGTTGCCATTTTTGTATGATGTGCATATAGTGCCCCAAATTTTTATTCAGTTCACCGGGGATCGATGCGCACTCCTTTTCTTTTCCTTCTTCTTGCCGGGTTGATACTTTTTAGCGTGCCCAATGGCTCTGCCCTTGCGCACGACAAGTTGTATGAAAAGTTCGCTTCGCAAGGGCTTGTTATTACCCAGGCCGCCAATATGGCTCCCATGTCGTTTATAGGAATCAATGGCGAACCAAGTGGGTATATCATTGACCTCTGGCGCAAATGGTCGGCAGAAACTGGTATCCCTGTCCATTTTCTTCTTCTTGATTGGCCGGAAACATTGAAAGCGGTCCAGAATGGACAAGCCGATGTCCATGGAGGTTTGTTCTTTTCAAAGGAACAGAATGAATTTTTGCAGGCTTCGCAGCCATTTTTTTCATCCAGGGGTGCTCTTTTTGTCAGGAATGACCTTGATGTTTCAAGTGTGGCCGACCTGGATGGTGCTTTGGTCGGTGTCATCGAGAATGGGTTTTATAGCAGACTCCTGCTGCGTGATTTTCCCAAAATAAAATCAGTCCCTATCAAAACAACGTCAGATATAATCAATGCTGCTGCGAGTGGGGAGATTTACGCCTTTATCGGCGATTATCCTCCATTAATGTATCAAATTTGTTCGCAAGGGAAAAAGAAGGATTTCAGAGTCTTGCAGTATTTTGGACCTCAAAGGTTCAGGGCGGCTGTTGGCCTGGGAAACAGTGATCTGCTTCATGTTATCAGGAGTGGGCTTGCCCGTATCGATGAAGGGGAGCGTCAGACCATTATGGGAAGGTGGATTATTGATGAGGGAGCCAGTACGACGGATTGGATTGTTCCTACCGCACTTCTTTGTACTTTGAGCCTGCTCATAGCGCTGATGGTACCCTTCATCTATGGCCGATTTCAGAAGTGAAGGCGGTCTGGGTAAGGAAAATTTCAGCTCTTTCTTCCGACCAGTAAATATTGTCCGAGTTCTTTTGGACAAAACCGACGTGTCCACCATGTCGAGGCATTTCCAACCAGAGATTCGGGTTGGCTGTGGCCTCGGTTGTGGGGTAGCATTCCTTTGGAAGGAACGGATCATCCTGAGCGTTGACAAGCAGTGTGGGAATGCGAATCTTCGCAAGAAATTGCTTGCAACTGGCGTGGCTATAATAATCCTCGGCATCAGAGTATCCGTTGACCGGTGCGGTATATAACCCGTCAAACTGACGGAGTGTCTTGATGCTTTTGAGTGGGCCGGGATCAACTTCATTGGGGAAAAGGGCTGCTTTGGTAAGAATTTTTTTCCTGAGACCGCGCATGAAGTATTCGAAATAGATTCGTCTGGACGGCATGGCTATGGCCCGCTCCGTTGCAGACAGGTCGCAGGGGACGGAAAAGGCGATCCCTTTGACCACGTTTGAAGGGACCCGTTCAGGGGCTTCTCCGAGATATTTCAGTATTTGGTTGCCTCCCATGGAGAACCCAATCAAGACAATCTCACGATAATTACCTCGGTCAATGCAATGATTCACAACGGTATGCAGGTCTTCCGTCAGTCCGGAATGATAGCACCGGACCATGCGGTTTGGGTCCTTGCTGCATCCTCGTTGAGTCCAACAGGCCGCGTCATATCCATTTCGATTGGCCATTTTAGCCATGCCAAGAATATATTTTTTCCGGGCGTGTCCCTCTAATCCGTGACTGATGATGATCAGCTTTTTTGAAGGATGCTCTTGTACCGCATGGTAATCTATATCCAGAAAATCTCCATCTGGCGTTTCTATCCGTTCAGAGAGTGGTGATGTCGCTGGCGTGGGTCTGAAGAGAGGCGGATAGATTGTGGCGAAATTACCGCTTCGGAAAAGAAAAGGGGGAAGAGAGGTGGGGGTGGGGAGAACTGGCATCTCATGTCCTTACGGCGGACAAGGGGAGATGTCAAAGCATGGCGTGTGGGGCGATAAGACCTGGCAATAAGGTTGCCTATCAGGGAATGACAGGTATAGCCTTTGAGTGTTTGCGGTATGGTTCCGAGTGAATAAAAGGAGTGTGTGTCGTTGTTCGAAGTTATTGATCTACAAAATTACGCTGACGTCTTGTTCTGGGCGCTCAATGAAAGCAGGCAAACTCCGTTAAAGAATCGGGATGTTGTCCTCATTCGATATGATATTCCAGGGTTAGCCTTGGCTGAAGCCGTATACTCAAAGCTCATAGATGCCCACCTCATGCCGGTCCCTCTTGCCATGCCGACGCCGGCCATGGAAATGGAACGATATATCAATGCCAGTTACAGTCAGCTTCTTTTCCAGCAGCCCGGTCAGGCCGAACTGTATTCTCATGCTGCCGGGGGGATCAATATCCTTGCTCCGAAAGATCTGACCCATTTACAGGCTGTGGACCCTCGTACCATTGCCGAGGCCCGGAAAGCAGATGCCCCGAACAGGCAGATCCTTCAGCGACGAAAAAAATCAGGAATGCTTGGGTGGACCACATGCATTTATCCTACGGAAGCATTGGCTCAGGCTTCCGGCATGAGTCTGGAAGAGTATACCCATGCGCTAGTGCGTGCCTGCTGGCTGAATATGCCTGATCCTGTCAGAGAGTGGCGGCGGCTCAAACGGGAGATCGGTGAAGTCTGCGATTGGTTGACAGGGCTTGATATCAAGAGCCTTCGGGTGGAATCAGAGAATATCAATCTCCATGTCCCTGTGGGGAAACACCGTCGTTTTATCGGTGTCAACGGAGCCAATATTCCCAGCTATGAAATTTACTTTGCGCCAGATGCCCGAGGGGTCAATGGAACCTATTACGCAGACCAGGCGACTCTCCGCTATGGGCGTCTGGTTAGAGGTGCCTCACTGGATTTTTCCGATGGTATTGCAGCTCGCGCGGAATCAGCGAGGGGAGAGGTCTTTTTGCAAAACCAGATGTCCTCTGATGCTGGCTGCCACCGGGTTGGAGAATTTTCGCTGACAGACAAACGGTTTTCCCGCATCGATCGTTTTATGGCCCACACCATGCTTGATGAAAACTACGGAGGAGCGCACGGCAACTGTCATATCGCGCTTGGAGGGTCCGTGTTGGAAAGTTTTTCCGGCCCCATGGAAATGTTGACCCCGGAAATTGAATACGAATTAGGCTTCAATGCTTCGGATATGCACTGGGATTTGGTTAATACACAGCCCAAACGAGTCACGGCCATTCTCAGGAATGGGCGTCCTCAACTTATCTATGAAAACGGGCAATTTTGTCTTTAACGGCTGGCTATTATTCAATTATTGCATTTTGATCCGGGCGAGAGTCTGTCCTTTGCTCTTCTCTTCTGCAAAAAAGACTGCTCAAGAGGCGAAAAAAAGGTATGGATGATGCTCTTGGGCAGTTTCTTTTCGTGCATTTCTTTACACTCTTCTTGTTGACAACGTTTAAGCCATGCTTATTTGACCAGCAGGCCGCCTTTGAAGCGGGTTTTTTTACAGAAAAATTGTGGAGCGAAGGAAATAAATCCAATGGTGAAGAACAAGAATACGGAAGTCCCCATCAACGGGTTGTATGATGAAGAAGGGACGCTGTCCGATGTGGCTTCCGAAGAAATGACCGAAACATCTGTCGCGGAGGAAAATGTGGAGACTGAAGCGGAAGTGACTCTCAGCCAGGAAGAGCTTGAGGCACTGTGCAAGGAATCTGTATGCCCCGGATGTGATGTTCACAAAGAGGCCGAATCGATTCGACTTCGTGCTCTTGCCGATACGGAAAATGTCAAGAAACGGTTGGTTCGGGAAGCCGAAGAGATGAAGAAGTATGCGGGAGAATCTGTCTTGTCCGATCTGCTCCCGATACTCGACAACCTTGATCTCGCTCTGGGCCATACGGAAAATCTGGATGCGGCCTGCAAGAATTTTGTTATTGGGGTGGATATGACCCGAAAATTATTCCTGGATGCTGTCAAATCCCATGGATTGGAAGTAGTGGATGCTGCTCGCGGTGTGGAATTTAATCCCGAGGTTCATGAAGCTCTCGGGACATCAGAGGAAGAAGGTCTGGGGGATAATCAGATCGCACAGGTCGTGCAAGCCGGATATTTTCTCAAAGGGCGTTTACTTCGTCCTGCCAAGGTTATGGTCAATAAGGCCTAATGCGTTTTTTTGCGCTTGAGGGCTTTACAAGTCTGTCTGCGTGATTATTGAAGAAAGTAACGGAAAACCAAACGCTGTAAGCGAAAATTTCAATAGACAATGAGGAGGAATACACATGGGTAAGATCATAGGGATCGACCTTGGAACCACCAACTCCTGTGTTTACGTCATGGAGGGTAAAGACCCGAAATGCGTTACCAACCCCGAGGGCGGAAGAACAACTCCGTCTGTCGTGGCTTTTACCAGCAAGGAGCGCCTGGTCGGCGATATCGCAAAACGTCAGGCTGTGACAAACCCGGATAAAACCGTCTTTGCCATCAAACGTCTGATGGGACGTAAAGTTGACGCTCCGGAGGTCAAGAAATGGCAGGCTCACTGCCCGTATGAGATTGTTGCCGGAAACGGTAATGACGCATGGGTTGAGATTGATGGTAAAAAATACAGCCCGCCGGAAGTCTCTGCAATGATTTTGCAGAAACTGAAGAAGGATGCTGAAACCTACCTGGGTGAAACCGTCACTGAAGCGGTTATCACGGTTCCTGCATATTTTAATGATTCACAACGTCAGGCCACCAAGGACGCAGGCAAGATCGCCGGTCTTGAGGTGAAGCGTATCATCAACGAGCCGACGGCCGCTTCTCTGGCTTATGGCTTTGACAAGAAGGCAAATGAAAAGATTGCCGTCTTCGACCTCGGTGGTGGTACATTCGATATCTCCATTCTGGAAGTCGGTGACAATGTCGTTGAAGTTCGCGCCACCAACGGTGACACGTTCCTGGGTGGCGAAGATTTCGACCATCGAATCATCGAATACCTTGTAGACGAATTCAAGAAGGAAAGCGGGATTGACCTGTCCCAGGATCGCATGGCTTTGCAGCGTCTCAAAGAAGCAGCGGAAAAAGCCAAGCATGAGCTTTCCAGCTCCATGGAGTCCGAGGTCAACCTGCCGTTCATCACTGCCGATCAGAATGGCCCCAAGCATATGATGGTCAAGATCAGTCGTGGCAAGCTTGAAAAGCTCGTCGATGACCTTGTCGATCGTACTGTCGAGCCATGTAAAAAGGCTCTTAAGGATGCAGGTTTGTCCGCATCAGACATTGATGAAGTCGTGCTTGTCGGTGGTATGACCCGTATGCCGCTGGTTCAGGAGAAGGTCAAATCCTTCTTCGGCAAGGAACCTAATCGTTCTGTGAACCCGGATGAAGTTGTTTCCATGGGTGCTGCCATTCAGGGCGGTATCCTGGCTGGTGATGTGAAGGACGTGCTGCTCCTTGATGTTACTCCGCTTTCCCTGGGTATTGAAACTATGGGTGGCGTGATGACTCACCTCATCGAGCGCAACACCACGATCCCGACCAAGAAGTCTCAGGTCTTTACCACGGCTGCTGACAATCAGCCTTCCGTGTCCATCCGAGTCTTCCAGGGAGAACGTCCCATGTCTGCGGATAACAAACTGCTCGGTAACTTTGAGTTGAGTGGTATTCCGCCGGCACCGCGTGGTGTGCCCCAGATCGAAGTCGCATTTGACATTGATGCCAACGGTATTGTTCATGTCCACGCCAAGGATATGGGGACCGGACGGGAGCAGTCTATTCAGATCACCGCCTCTTCTGGATTGAGCGACGATGAAATTGAGCAGATGGTCAAGGATGCCGAGTCTCATGCTGAAGATGATAAGAAGAAGCAAGAGCTTATTGAGACCAGAAACCAGGCCGATACACTCATCTACACATCTGAAAAGTCCATGCGTGATCTGGGCGACAAGGTAGATGCAGAGTTGAAGGCTGACATTGAAGGCAAAATTGAAGCTCTGAAGGGTATTCTTGAAACCGAAGATGTGGAAGACATCAAGGCCAAGACTGAAGAATTGGCTCAGGCTTCCCATAAGCTGGCAGAACAACTGTACGCTCAGCAGTCTGCTGAAGGCGCTGGCCCTGACATGGGAGCGGGTGCCGCAGGCGCTGCTGATGGAGCTGGTGCTCCATCCAAGGATGACGATGATGTGGTCGATGCCGACTACACCGAAGTCAAATAGTCAGACTTGCTTTGAATTGATTTTAGGCCACCGGGACTTTCCCGGTGGCCTTTTCGTATTTAATATTTAGAAATGATCAAAATCTGATTCGTCTTTATGGGGCGTATCTGTGTCGGGAATCAGATCTTTTCCGTTGTTTGTTATTATGTGGAGTGGCCGTTGGGGAGCCTCGGCTGTTGAAGGCGATTGAAAGGGAGTGCGTTGTGTGTTTTAAAGTATGACATGACATCCTTCATTTCTTTTCCTCGGTAGGCGAGCGACTCTTCTGCATGAGCCTTTTTTCTGAATTTAATGCGGTTTGCAGTATGGCCTGCTCCATTTTTCCCATAGCCGTGTTGATAGTTGCCATGCCGGAATTTTGTTCCTGACTGGCCGTCATGATGCTCTGAACGAGGTTGGAGGTTTTCTGGATGTTGGGGATCAATTGATCAATCTTGAGTCCAGCCTGTTCGGCGACCATGACACTTTTGTTCGCCATAGCATTTATTTCTGCTGACACTTTGCCGGAATTCTCTGCCAATGTTCTGATCTCTGTGGCGACAACAGCAAATTCTTTTCCGTTTTCCCCGGCTCTGGCCGCTTCAATCGCTGCATTAAGAGCTAGCAGGGTCGTCTGGCTAATTATCTTCTCGATCATACTAATTTTCCTGATATTTCACTCGTCGTTGCGGAGATATCTTCCGTTGCCAAGGCATTCTCATTCTTGCGTTGTGCCGATCGTTGCATTTCCATCAGTTAGACTGCGATTCGTCCTGTTGGCGAGCGCGGCTGCAATCGATTCCATCCAGGCCAAACGTTCCTCTTTTCGTTTATGAATTTCATCGTCAAACCTTGGTGTAATCAATCGTTTATTCTTTTGAATGCTCTTTGCAGATGTATGCAGTTGACCATGGAACCTTTCAATTCGAGCCAGGAGTGGTTTCATTTCCGGGATTTTTTTTCGATGCTCAAGCGCTGTGGTTCATAGTACCATTTGCCAAAACCGCACTGATGGGAGTCTGTTTCAATTCCAAGCTCGGTTTTGTTTGGGGAAGACAGGAAATCGGCCAATGAGATTGGTCAGGACAAATGCTCGACAAGTTGTTGTCTCAGCATGTTTCGTATGGTGTTTTCATGAACCTTAACTTCGACGTCCTTGAATTGCAGGGTGCACAATACGACAATGACAGCGAGCAGGAGAAGAGTACTGCCAAAATCGATGAAAAAATCTTCCTTTCACTGGGATGTTTTCCATGAAAACATACATTCCTCTTGATATCGGTCTCTATGGTTGAAGGGGCGAACCTCGTTGGAAATACATTCAAGAGAGTGACTATTATTATCATGTATCTCAAATGTGAATATGGTATTGGCGCAGGGCAACCGATTTATGGCTGCATGTCGTCTCTGGTAGACTGCTTGCCTTCAAAGCGTAAGCGAAGTATAGGATTAGCCGTCTTGCCTACGTTGATACGACTTATTTGCCTGGCCGCTTAATCCTGCATATATGGAACACACAATGCGCCGAATTCAATATTCCAATATTCTGAGAGTTTTGACCTCACTTGTCATGGTTTCCCTGTTTGTCTGGGGGTGTGCTCCGAAACGGCTTCCCTTGAGCACGGACATGCTTTCCACCCCCAATCTTCTGATTGAAGCCGATTCCGCCTGGAATGAAAAACAGTTTGAAGCTGCGGAGTTATATTATTCAAAGGCGTTGGAACGGGCTGACCTCGACCAGGGCGAACTGCCGATTATCTACAACCGCCTTGCTCAGTCAGCCTATGCTGACGAGCATTATCATCAGGCTCGTATCGCTCTTGAAAATTGGGCAAATCTTGACACGGATGTTCTTTACGATATCGCCTGGGAGCGGACGTATCTGAATACTATGAATGCACTGGGGAAGACGGAACGGTTGAAGAACCACCTCAAATGGGTCTTGCAGAATGGGACTGTTCCCTGGGCCACTCGGGCTGCGGTAGCTCAATGGTATAGTGATTATTTTTATGCACGTGATGACATCCCCCGGTCACTTGATGTCCTTGACGGGTTTTACAAATTGGCCCCGGATACTGCGACCAGAAGGGTGTTTGAAAATTCGTATCTGACTCAACTGCAGTCCCTTGATGACTCTGATGTCGCTCTTCTGGCACACGAAGTCAGTTCCAGCAATTTATGGCGTTTTCCCTATGCGTTGGTGGGGTTTGAACATGAGGTACGCAAGGCTTCCGATAAAGATGCCTGGTCAGCGGCATGGCGCAATCTGCGTAATCTGACAGCAAACGCTGATCTTGCCAATCTTGTGCCGCTTGAAGAAAAACTGGCGGAATTGGAGGAAGATTATGGAATTCCTCGGATAGGCTTGGCATTGGCACTCCCCTTGACCGGGCCGTATGGGAAGGTCGGGGTCAAAGTCTTGCGTGGTGCCGGGCTTGCCCAGTGGCGGCTGGCACAGCAGGGTGTTGATATTGATCTGCGTGTTATCAACACTGAAGCTCCTGATTGGGAAAAACGGCTTGCCGCCCTTCCTGCACACTACTCTGTGGTTGGTGGCCCCTTGCGCGTTAAGGCCTTCAAGCAACTCTATGAGGGGATGGACGAAGGAAAGCGTCAGCTTGATAAACGGGCATATTTTACTTTTCTAGCCACCCTTGGTGATCTTGAAGAGGGTAAGGATGCATGGCGGTTTTTTACGAGTCGTAATGATGAAGTACGCAGCTTGGTCAAGATGACTGTCGATAAACTCGGTATCAAGGACCTCGCTGTTTTTTATCCCGAGGAAAAATTCGGCAGGACCATGGCTGAAACTTTCTACCGGGAAGCGTACCCTCTTGGCGGACGGATTAAAGGAATGCAATCCTATCCATCGCATGAGTTGAAACAGTGGGGAAAGCGAGTTGGAAAACTGTTGAAAGTTCCTGCTGATTTTAGTGACAACAAGGATGCACCTTTGGAAATGCCTGATTTTGGAGCGGTTTTTGTCCCGGATGGATGGGGACAGGCCCAGACCTTGCTTCCGAATTTCTTTTTTTATGAAGGCGATCAACTCGTCTTCCTGGGACCAGGTCTCTGGAGTCGAGCCTTGGATGGTGTCAGGGATATTGATGAACATTACTATCGCTTGGCTGTGTGCCCCGGAGCTTGGTGGGAGCAAAGCGACGGTGGACGTACCCTGCAAACCATTCTGACAGAGGAGGGGCTTGGTCGTGCGGACTTCTGGGTTGCCCTCGGGTATGATTTTCTGCGTTTTGCAGGCAAGCTCGGTTCTCTGCCTTCCAATTGGGAGGCGAAGGATGTGAATAGGCGTATCGCCGCAGCCCAGGACATGGATTTCAGTATGGCTCGGATGAACTGGACCGATGAGGGGGTTGCCAGTCAGGACCTTTATTTGTTCAGTCCGGTTCATAATGGCAAGCAACTGGTGGATGAGGGTAAATTGGCTGCGCGCATAGCGCGGGCCAGGGCGCGTCGTGAGAAGCGTATGGAAGCGTATGAACAGCGCATTGAAGAAGAAAAGAAGAAACAGGAACAGACTATATTTTAGCCGATGGATGGCATCTGCATATCAAGGAGTTATACAATGAAAATCAGTCCCGAAGAAGTGGCCAAGGTTGCACGTTTGTCGCGCCTTGATTTGCCGCAGGACAAGCTGGAGTTGTTTGCTGGACAGCTTGGCGATATTCTCGATTATATGGATAAGCTTGGTGAGTTGAATACGGACGATGTCGAACCCATGTACAGTCCAGTGGCTCATTCCACGGTGCTCCGCAAGGATGAGGTTCGAAAAGACTACGCCCGCGAAGAGGTGCTTTCCAATGCGCCGAAGCAGGACGGTCAGTTTTTCATTGTTCCCCGTATTGTTTAACTCGTTTAATATATTCAGGATTGATTATGTCTGACATCTGTAAGAAGACGTTGTCTGAAGTCGCTGCCATGCTCCAGACTGGTGAAGTGAAGGCGGTTGATGCCGTCACCGCGTGTCTGGATCGCATCAAGGCTACCGAGCCGCAGGTTAAAGCATTGATCACAGTGCTCGGTGAGGAGGCTTTGAAGCAGGCTGAAGCTATGGACGAAGCCGGACCAAGAGCTGATAAGCCGTTATGGGGTGTTCCCCTTGTTCTCAAGGATCTGCTGGCGGCCAAGGGAACCAGAACAACATGTGCTTCCAAGATTCTTGATGATTTTGTGCCGTTTTACGATGCAACCGCTGTGAGCAAATTGCGTGACGCTGGGGCGATCATCATAGGCAAAGCCAACATGGATGAATTTGCCATGGGGTCTTCCACTGAAAATTCTGCCTATTTCCAGACCCGTAATCCATGGGATACCGACAGGGTGCCCGGTGGTTCTTCCGGTGGTTCCGCTGCGACCGTGGCCGCAGGGCAGTGCTTTGCAGCCCTTGGCACTGATACCGGCGGTTCTATTAGGACCCCGGCCTCTTTTTGCGGGATTGTCGGACTCAAACCGACATATGGTCGTATTTCCCGGTTCGGACTCATAGCGTATGGCTCCTCCCTTGATCAAATCGGACCTATGACTCGGAGTGTGGAGGATGCCGCGCGGGTCTTGCAGGTCATGGCTGGACACGACCCCAAAGATTCTACGTCGGTTGAAATTGAGGTCCCGGACTATCTCGCTGCATTGGGACGTGAAAACCTTGAAGGGGTGACTATTGGTCTGCCTAAAGAGTATTGGGGCGAAGGGCTGGATGAAGAAGTCGAAGTTTCCCTCAAGGCTGCCGTGGCAAAGATGGAAGCTCTGGGGGCAAAAACAGTCCCTGTTTCACTGGGGCTGACGGATTATGCCATTGCTACTTATTATATTATTGCCATGGCTGAAGCTTCTTCGAACCTGTCCCGCTTTGATGGGGTTCGGTTTGGCCATCGCAACACCGAGGCAGAAGAACTCATTGATATGTATACCTCTAGTCGGACAGAAGGGTTCGGTGACGAAGTTCAACGTCGCATAATCATGGGAACGTATGTCCTTTCCTCTGGGTATTATGATGCCTACTACAACAAGGCGGCCAAGGTTCGCCGTCTCCTGCGCGAAGATTTTGAAAAGGCATTTGAACAGTGTGACCTCATCGCCGGTCCTGTCTTACCAACGACAGCTTTCAAAGTGGGGGACAAGGTGGACCCTCTTCAGATGTATCTCATTGATATCTTCACGATTTCAGCCAATCTTGCCGGACTCCCGGGCATGAGCCTGCCTGTCGGATTGGGCAAGACCTCTGCCATGCCGGTCGGGCTTCAGCTCATGGGGCCGGCTTTTAGTGAGGCCGAGATGCTTTCGGTTGCCGAATGCCTGGAGCGGAATATAGAGCCGATGGGCATGCCTGAGTTGTAAGGTGATTTTACACGTTTTCTTTTCGGCCGGTTGCAAACAGATGTTTGCAACCGGCCGTTTCTCATGAGAAAAGTTTCTTTTTTCATATTTTTTCTGCAAGCAAAGGAGTGTCGTCAATGACGGTTGCAGTCGCTGTAAGTGGGGGGATGGATAGCCTCTTGTCCTTGGTTCTCCTCAAGGAGCAGGGGGAGGATGTTATGGCTGTACATGGACATTTTCTTCCTCCGAACCCGGATTGGCAACGAGTTGTTGATGGGCTGACCAAGGCATGTGAGACGCTTGGAGTGTCCTTTCATGCCCTTGATCTGCATAGTGAGTTTGACCAGCGTGTGGTTGCTCCTTTTGTTGCGGCCTACAGAGCTGGATTGACTCCTAACCCCTGCGCCATGTGCAATCCGTGCATGAAATTCGGCACACTTTTCACGGCTGCTCAAAACATGGGGGCAGATCGCTTTGCTACGGGACACTATGTCAGACTGGAAAAGCGAGCCGGGCTAGGGGTGGTGCTGACGCGAGGAACTGATCTTTCCAAGGATCAAAGTTACTTCCTGTCGTTGGTTCCTATTGAAAAACTCCGTTTAGCTTATTTCCCTTTGGCAGAGACGTATAAACGAGATGTGCTTGATATTCTCGACAGCCACGGGCTGACTCCTCCCATACCGAGTGAAAGCCAGGAAATTTGTTTTGTTCCAGATGATGATTATCAATCATTCTTGTGCCGGAGGGGGAAGATGCCAGGTGGTGGGCAGGCGCTTCTGAGTGATGGAACTGTGGTCGGGAGTCATAAAGGATTATGGCGTCATACGCAGGGACAACGTCGAGGATTAGGGATTGCCTGGACAGAGGCTCTCTATGTGCTTGACAAGGATATAGCCACCAATACTCTTATCGTTGGTACGCGTGAGGAGTTGGAAGCACCTGGGTGCATCGCCGGTCAGGTCAATATGATGGTGCCTTTTTCTCAGTGGCCGAAAGTTGTTATGGCGCAAACCCGGTATCGTCAAAAAGCCAAACCGAGCCGGGTTGATTTGGAGGACGGAAAGCTCATATTCCATTTCATAGAGGCGCATGGCAGGCCGACTCCTGGTCAGGTTGCGGTAGCGTATACTGAAGATGGCGTTGTTCTTGGCGGAGGTGTTATCGAGGCCTCGACTCGGGGTGAGAGTTAATCAAAGAGGGAATTTCGTCGATCCCATTCGTCTTCCCTCTCTCGTTGATATCCTTCATATCGGGCATTGTTCATGACCGTGTGGATTTTTTCAGGTGTGAATGCCGTCTGCTTTCGACAATAGTTTGCCCACCAGCGAACTTCCTGTTGGATTCGTATGTTCAATGCGTCTTTGTATTGCATGAGAAGATCAAAGCCAGCGTCTCGTTTGCCTTCATAGATCATGGTGAGACCCAGATAATAGGTGGCATCGGGGTTGTTCGGATAAAGGTCGAGTGTGGATTGGAAGAATTGATGGGCTGCAAAGTAGTTTTTCTTCAGAAGAGCATCAAGACCTCTTCTGTTATTCGAGTGTGCTTCGCCGTTACCGGAATAGAGGAAATCCTGGTTGGCACTGATCGAAATTCCATGCCCGGAACCGACGACAGCACCGATGGTTGTCCCAAAAGTCTGACACCCGCCGCAGATGAACAGCAGAAGGGGAAAGATAACCCAAAAAAGGGGGAAAGATTGACCCGCGACGGCATTTGCATTAGGCCGCTGGTGCAACCTCTTATCGTCACTTTGTCGAGTAGGTTCCATCAAGCGTGAAGATTTTGTCATCATGCCCTTTTTTATTTATACTGTGAGTATTCATCAATCCACCTGACTGACACTACATGATTACATTTTATACTGCCACCCTCGGTTGTAAGATCAACCAATACGAAACCCGCGCCATAGGCGAAGCCTGGGTCAGGGATTTGTCCGGCGAGCAGGCTCTCGAGGTTGAATCAGCTGAGAGTGCCAATCTTATATTGGTTAATTCCTGTGCTGTGACAGCAAATGCCGTCGCTGATCTTCGGCAGACGGTTCGTCGGTTTCACAGGCAAAACCCCGAAGCGGAAATCATTATCACTGGATGTGCAGCACAGGTCATGCCCGAAGAACTTTCCAAGTTGCCTGGTGTTGTGAGTGTTGTTCCGCAACAGGAGAAGGCCAGACTTCTCGCAGGCCCGAAAAGGGCAGGAGACCATCGAGAGCCAGACTCTCGGTTTGCTCCGTTTTCCATCTCCGGGTATGGTCGGGCTCGTGCTGTGGTCAAAGTGCAGGATGGGTGTTCGCATCATTGCACGTATTGCATTGTCCCGCTGGCACGAGGAAAATCGGTGAGCCGTCCCATCGGTGAGGTCGTGGATGAGGTTGGTCGGTTGCTGGCCGGAGGGTTCCGGGAATTCATTCTGAGTGGCATTAATCTGCGTCATTATGGCAGAGGGCTCCCGGAAAAAACAGACTTTTGGGATCTTGTCATTCGGCTTGAATCCGAATTCGGACTGGATTGGACCGGGCGTGCGCGTTTTCGTATTTCGTCCGTGGAACCTGGGCAACTTGATAATAAAGCCTTTGATGTGCTTTCTCAATCGCGAATGGTTTGTCCGCAACTGCACCTTTCTTTGCAAAGTGGCGACCCTGAAGTCCTCAAAAGAATGGGGCGGGGGCATTATTCACCGGAAAGTGCCATACGCTTCATGGAACGCCTTAGCACTGCCTGGCCGGAAAGAGGACTGGGAGCGGACCTGATAACAGGATTTCCCGGAGAAACGGAAGCTCAGTTTGAAAATACTATGGAATTGTGCCGTCATCTGCCCTTAACCTATGGGCATGTTTTCCCTTACTCTGAGCGACCAGGAACACGGGCCATCGACCTGGATGGCAGTGTCCCGGTTCCGGTGCGTAAGGAACGGGCAGCCCGGCTCCGGGCGTTGGTCAATGCGAAGAAAAAAGCATTCCTTTCGCATCTGTTGACCCTCAAACAGCTCAATATCTTGGTGCAGGATGACTCTGGGCGAGGGGTGAGTGAATTTTATACAGCATGTCGTTTTATGGATATGCCTCAAGGACTCGGCCCGAGAAAGCTTGCCCGTGCCAAACCTCTTTCTCTGGAGAAAGGGGTTCTCGTGGTGCAGGCCATGGAGCGAGAGTCATGAGTATTCCGGTTATTCCTGATCCGGGATTACTCATTATTTCAATACTGTGTTCGCGGTGGGAGTCCTGTTGGCCTGCATTGCTTAATGATCTTGAAGACCTCTTTGGTCCGACGGATGAAGTCTGCGATGCGTTTACATTTGATCAGACCGATTATTATGATAAGGAATTGGGCACTCCCATAACACGGCGTTTGATCAGTTTTGAAGATTTGAAACCTTTGGATGCATTGGCTGATATCAAGATCAGCACCAATAGGCTGGAAGAAATGTACGCTCAGCAGGGGAAGCGGCTTTTCAATCTGGATCCTGGTTTCATCACCCTGCAAAATCTGGTGCTGGCGACAGGAAAACCCTTTACACATCGTCTTTATTTGAAGGCCGGAATATGGGGTGACCTTACTTTGGTCTGGCAAAAAAAGCACTGGGTTGATTTTCCCTGGACCTTCCCGGATTACGCCGGTGACGACATGAAATCGCGGCTGACAAAATTGCGTCGGTCGTATAAAAACAAGCTCAACAATCCGCACACGTCAAATCGTTGAACACGATGCGGTTGAAAAAAGGATAGTATTTATGCCTGTAAGCATGACCGGTTTCGGACGCTGTGAAACAAATGATGACGCTTGGACTCACGTTTGGGAGATCAAGAGTGTCAATGGGCGTTTTCTGGATGTCAAATGGCGCATGCCCAGCTCTTTGCGGGGCTTGGAAAATGGATGGGAAAAGATCGTTCGAACTTACGCTTCTCGCGGACGGGTGGATATTTCCCTGAACCTTGAAGTTCTGGATGCCGGTATTCTTGGTGTTTCCTTCAATCAGACGATGGCTCAAGCCATGTTCAAGCAGATGGAGCAATTGGCAGAAAGTCGGGGGGAACTGTTTACACCTGACTACAATAAAGTGCTCACCATGGCTTCGCTGTGGAGAGATAACGGCAGTGAGCCTGATCCGGGATTGGCAAAAAGCCTGACAGCCGGTTTGGAAAATGCCCTGAAAGACTGGGTGGGTGCCCGGACACTGGAAGGGGATGTCATGGTTGCCGATTTGTTGGCCAGACTGGATGTACTTCGTGACACCAGCGCGAAGATCGCTGAACGCATCCCCAATATTCTGGAAGAGAAAAAAGCCGGTTTGCGCCAACGGATTCTGGATATGCTCGCTTCTGTCGGTGCGGAATATTCAGAAGATCGTATGCTTCAGGAAGTTGCCCATCTTACAGATAAATTGGATGTTTCGGAAGAATTAACTCGATTGGCCGCTCACCTTGATCGGTTGCGTGAAGTGCTGACTGCCAAGGAAGACGCGGGGAAGAAACTCGATTTTCTACTCCAGGAGACTTTTCGCGAGATTAATACGTGCGGTAACAAAGCTCAGGATACAGCTGTCAGTCGGTTGGTTGTTGATTTCAAGGCCGAGCTTGAACGATGCAGGGAACAGGTTCAGAACATCGAGTAGGTTGTTATGCAAAAACAGGGATTGCTTAACGTCGGTTTCGGTAACTTTGTCGTGCTGAGCAGGGTGATTACCATTGCCCTGCCTTCCAGCGCTCCCATGCGTCGTCTCAGGGAGGACGCACGGCAGGAAGGACGCCTGATCGATGCAACTCAGGGGCGCAAAACCCGCGCCATTATTGTTACCGATTCCAATCACGTTATTTTGTCCGCCATCCAGGCCGAGACCATTGGCCAGAGGTTTAGTGCGGAGGAGGGAGAGTAATTGTCAGAAGCCTCGACACGCCTGGGGCAGGTCCTTGTGGTCTGCGCGCCCAGCGGCACAGGAAAAAGTACACTGATCAATAAGTTGCGCGCCGAGTTTCCGACCTTCGGTTTTTCTGTCTCGTATACCACCCGAGCTCCTCGGGGAAATGAGAAGGATGGGGTCGAGTATCATTTCATCAGTCGGGAAACCTTTGTCGCCATGCGGAGCAGAGGTGAATTTTGTGAATGGGCTGAAGTGCATGAGAACTTTTATGGCACGGCAACCAAGCCTGTGACAAAAATGCTGGATCAGGGCATGGATGTTCTTTTTGATATAGACGTGCAGGGTGCCAAGCAGCTCCGGAAAACCTTTTACAAGGGCACGTTTATTTTTTTGATGCCTCCGTCTCGAAAAGAATTGATGCAACGGCTGACCGGGCGCGGTACAGATTCAGAAGAGTCCATTGCCAAACGTCTTGCCAATGCGGATGGGGAAATGGCTCAGGCTGAATTCTTTGACTACTGGATAGTCAATGATGATCTTGACAAGGCTTATGAGGAACTCCGTGCTGTTTATATGGCTGGTCGATGTAAGCCGGAGCTTCGCACGGACGTTGAAGATATCCTCAAGGAGTGGAATTGAAATGGCTGAACTCGTCGTCGCCCTTGATTTTAAGGATTCTGAAGCCGCACTGAACATGGCTCGGCAATTGAGGGGAACAGCGAAATGGATGAAAGTCGGGCTAGAGCTGTTCACTGCTGAAGGGCCGTCGGTTGTGCGGGGACTCAAGGGAATGGACTTCAAGGTTTTTCTTGATTTGAAATTTTTTGATATCCCCAACACTGTTCGTGGGGCAGTTCGTTCCGCAGCCCGTCTCGGGGTGGATATAGTGAGTATTCACGCACTTGGGGGTGAACGGATGGCTCAAGCTGCCATGGAGGGAAGTCGAGAAGGAGCTTCTTTGCGGTCAAATGGACCGGGTGATCCTCCTCGTGTCCTGGCTATCACCATGCTGACCAGCATGGCAGCCGGAGACCTCCCGGTCGACGGTGCGCCGGAGCCGTCGCAGATGGCCCTTGACCTGGCTGTGAAAGCCGAGCAATATGGCCTAAATGGAGTGGTCTGTTCCGGTCTGGAAGCCGAACGGATCAAGAAAGCCTGTGGGAAGGACTTTCTCTGCCTGACTCCGGGTATCCGTCCGTCCGGGAGTTCAAGCGATGACCAGAGAAGGGTTGTCACCCCGGCGCAGGCTGTTTTGAACGGATCGGATTTTCTGGTGATGGGGCGTCCTATCACCAATGCGGCATCGCCCAGAGACGTGGCCCAAGCCGTCTGTGAGGAGATGCTGTCACTCTGAATGAGGGGTTCTGATGACTGAACAAGGCGACAATGGACAGAGCGGTCAGGAGATCGTTCGTGACGGTGCGGAAAAGATCAAAGGGGTCTTTTCCACTCAGTCTGTCGCCAAGGTCGGCACTGGGACGACTCAAAGACGAACTATCCAAAAGACATACTGGAGTGGGGAAGAACTTGATGACGGACAGATTCAAGTTCAACCACTCAATCGAAATTACATCCCATCTGGCCCTAAACGCACTCTTAGTCGTGATGATTTTCTGAATAAATACAGCCCTGAACCTGAGTTCTACATGTCAACAGTCTATCCGGCCATCAAGCAGGTTGATGAGGCAATCGTTCGCGGCGAGAAACATCGTGAGCGAGGGGCTGTCTATTCTGCCGAATTTGAATTCAAACAGGTTCAAGCTGTGGATGAAGAAAATGTTCGTGCCAATTTCGGATTGGGGCTGACATATCTTGACCGCGGTGATCAGGTCAAGGCGCACGATATTTTCGAGCGAATTGTTGATCTTGAAGCGGCGTTTGCTGAAGAGCACAAACATCTGTTCAATGATTTTGGCATTAACATGCGAAAAAACAAGATGTTTGATCAGGCATTGCAGTATTATCTGCGAGCTGAACAACTGGTGAAAGACGATGAACATCTTTTTCATAACATTGCGCGTTGCTACTATGAAAAGGGCGATGTAGAAGGATGTAAGGAGTATCTGGTCAAGAGCCTGAAGATAAATCCGGACCTCAAGGAAAGTAGGATGTTCTGGGCATTTCTTAAGAGTCATGGGCTTGTTGCCAAGGATGAAAATCCTGTCCCTGGACTCGATATCTCCAAAGAAAAAACTCAGTCCGCCGATTCTGTGAAAGTTCCTGCTGATACGGATTTAGATTCGTGATTTGAAAACGAGAATAGGTGCTTTTTCTGCGCCCCTGATGCCAACCACCTTTGGTGAACGGAGTTCCGATGAATCAGGAAAAAATACAAAATTTTTTGCGTGAATTGCCCCGCATGCGTGAAGACCTCCCCTTTTCACCGGAAGTCCTCAAACAGCTTTTTGTTCAGACCGGGAACAACTCCATGGCATCTTTGGAAGAAGTGGGAGAAACCCTGAGCAAGGATCAGGGGTTGACCACTCGTATACTGAGTTTGGCAAATTCCGCTTATTACGGCCTCCAGGCAGAAGTCCAGTCAGTGAAACGAGCTGCGGCTGTTCTTGGTATGGGCGAGATCAGGAATATTGTTCTTGTGCTCGGGGTCAATGGATTGACTTCGAAGTATGAAATGCCCGAAGATTTTGATCTTGATGAGTACTGGAAGCATCAGTTTCTTGTGGCCATGATTGCCAAGGAACTTTCGCGGATGACGGATGTTGGGGCGACGGATAATATGTTCACCGTGGGGTTGTTACATGATATCGGTAAGCTGATCACTGCCATGCGTCGTCCTGATGACTGGCAGGCCATTCATGATCTGGCTGAAGATGAAGATATGCTGGCAGCTGAAGCCGAGGATGAATACTGGGGATTGGATCATGCTGTCATTGGCGCTCTTGTGTTGAAATCCTGGGATTTGCCCGCTGATCTCGTGGAGCCGGTCAACTGGCACCACGCCCCGGAATTAGCTCCCGAACACTCGAATCAATCCATGATTATCTGTTTGGCGGATTACGCAGCTCATGCCGTGGAAGACCCGGAAAGCGCTTTCTCCGGACGATTGAACGCTCTGTGTCCAGAAATGGATATCGACACAGGTGAAGTTCTTGAGATTGCTGAGGAACTCAATGAGTCCGATGAAGTGGAGCAGTTTGTCCGATTGCTTGTCTAGGTCTTGACGGTTCCCTTTGTCTCCGCCATTCTTTCTGCTAGACAAATGTCTGCCATTCTCAGTTGGTATGAATTTGTCATTCGACATTGCCCCTTTGACTATAAGCCTAACAGGAATTCAATTTGCCTTGCATATGGAAAGCTCGCAACGAGAGTGCCACGCCACCTGCTGTTGCTGCCATGGCGGAAGATCTTTCGGTCTCCCCACTTATTATCGATATTCTCTGGAATCGAGGTTTGACCTCTCTTGAGGAGATGGACCAATTTTTGAGTCCTGGTTTACGTCATCTTGCGAGTCCGGATGAAGTTCCGGGATTGACCCAGGCTGTCGAGTTATTAGCTGAAGGATTGACCCAAGGGCGTAAACTGGCCGTTTGGGGGGATTACGATGTGGATGGTATTACATCGACTACTCTTGTTATTGAGTTCATGGCCGCTCGAGGGATCGAAGTCCTTTCCCATCTGCCGAATCGGATGGAAGAAGGCTATGGGATGAATTGCGAGGGGATCGAACAACTCGCTCGGGATGGAGCGACCATGCTTTTGTCCGTGGATTGTGGAATTTCGGATATCGAACCAGTTGCCCGGGCGAGGGAGCTGGGTATGGTTGTTGTTGTCTCGGATCATCATTTACCTGGAGATTCTTTACCGGATGCCCACGCTGTGTGCAATCCTCGGTTGAAAGAAGGTGGGCCCTATGATGATCTCGCCGGGGTTGGTGTGGCCTTCATGCTCATGGCCGCACTGAATAAGTTGTTACCCGGCACGCCTGCCGAAATGCGAACTCTCCTTGATCTCGTGGCATTGGGGACGGTTGCAGATGTGGTCCGCCTGACCGGTATGAATCGAATTCTTGTGAAGAATGGACTACTTGTCATCAAGGAAGCCAAACGCCCTGGTATGGCAGCTCTTAAAGTTGTCAGTGATTATGAACGCGGTGCGGAACTTGGAGCAGGCCAGATCGGATTTAACCTTGCTCCGCGTATCAATGCGGCTGGACGTATGGGAGACCCCGGTAAAGCTCTTGATCTTTTGCTGTGTAGGAGTTTTGAAGCCGGTATGCCTATTGCTGAAGAACTCAATGCCATCAATATGGAGCGACGCAGGCAGGAACAGGAGATTTCGGAGCAGGCATTCGCACAGGCTGAAGCCATGAAAGACAGGGCTGGGCTGGTTCTTTATGGCGAAGATTGGCATCCTGGAATTATTGGCATTGTTGCTTCCCGTGTGGTGGAAAAATATTACCGCCCGACATTGATTCTCTGCGCAGCAGAAGATGGAGAATTGCTCAAGGGATCGGCTCGAAGTATTTCCGAGTTCGATTTGCACGAAAGCCTGAAAGCCATCAGTCCCATCCTCAAAGGTTTTGGAGGGCACAAGCAAGCCGCAGGGCTTTCCATAGAGCCGCAGAATCTCGATACTCTTCGTGAGCAGTTCAATGAGCAGGTGATCAAGGAACTCGGTTCCGTGCCTTTGACGCCGACGCTGAAATTGGACCGGGAACTGCCGTTCATCAATATTACCAATACTCTGTTGAATGAATTGGAAATGTTGCAGCCGTTTGGCATGGGGAATCCGGAACCGGTTTTTGCCTCTGCTCCGGTGACCGTGGCGGAGCACCGGACTTTTGGCCGGGAGCGGGAGCACGTCAAGCTGGTACTGGCCGATGATAAGACCGGAGCCAAGCTTCCTGGCAAGGCATGGCGCATGGCTGACAAGCTGACTCGAGACATTCAGGGCAGGGTCATGCGGTTTGCATTTACACCCAAAATTGACCGTTTTCGCGGAATCCCGAAAATTGACTTGCGGATTCGGGATTGGAATTTCTAGACGAATTTTTCCGCGTTGTAACTTGATCGGACAAGCGGGGCGCTGAACATGTTTCGGATACCTCTTTTTTTGCCTTGTCTGGCGTACTCTTCAAATACGGCCGGTTCTACATACCGTTTGACCAGTGGATGATTCCGGGTGGGCTGCATATATTGACCGATGGTGACAATGTCACAGTTGATGGCGGCAAGATCATCCAGGACCGGCATGATCTGAGTATCGTCTTCGCCCAAACCAACCATGATTCCACTTTTTGTCGGGATACTCGGGGCCAATTCCTTGGCACGGGCAAGGAGGGTCAGACTCTGTTGATAGTTGGCCTGAGGACGGATTGACGTATAGAGGGCCGGAACCGTTTCAAGATTGTGGTTGAGCACGTCGGGGCAGGCTTTCAGAACGATTCCAAGCGCATTTTCATCGCCTTGAAAGTCAGGGATGAGAACTTCAATGGTACAGTCTGGCAAGATCTGTCTGACTGCTTGTATAGTGGCTGCGAAGTGGCTTGCTCCACCATCAGGCAGGTCATCGCGAGTGACAGAAGTAATCACGACATGCTTGAGTTCGAGCCGTTGTGCAGCTTCAGCTACGCGCGCCGGTTCTCCTGGATCCAGAGGGGCCAGAGTGCCGGGAGTGATGTTGCAGAAAGCGCAGTTTCGCGTACAGATACAGCCCATGATGAGGAACGTTGCCACATTCTTTGAGAAACATTCCCATTTATTTGGGCATTTGGCACTTTGACAGACCGTATTGAGATCAAGGTCGTCAATCAGCCCGGAAGTGCAGGAAAAATTTTCTGATTTAGGCAGTTTTACTCGAAGCCAGGGCGGAATCCGCAAAGGCTTTTCTGAATTCGTCGGCAAAGACATGCTTGGCTTCCTTCATGGCTATATCGTGTCCGGATTCCGCACTGAGCGACGTCGGAGTCGCCCCTTGAATACCGCATAAGGTAATCATGTTGAACAGGCTGACGTCACGCCCCACATTGAGTGCAAGGCCGTGGTATGTGACCCATCGTTTCACGCCGATGCCCATTGAGCATATTTTTCTGGCTTCGTCCACCCAGACTCCGGGGTGACCTGGACGGCGGCGAGTTGCAACGCCAAAGTGGGCACATGTCTGTATGACGGCCTCTTCCATGTCATGGAAGAATTTTTTCATGCCACCGGGGCGCTTCTCCACCCGCCAGATGGGATATGCGACCAATTGACCCGGAAAGTGGCAGGTAATGTTTCCGCCTCGGTTGGTTTTGACCAGATCGATTGATTGGGATTGCAGAAACTGCTCATCAACATGGAGATTTTCAGCTCCCCCCTGTCGTCCGAGGGTGATGACCCTTGGGTGCTCCAGCAGATAGACTGTATTCTCCTGTTCTTCGGTAGTCACCGATTTCAGAGTCTGCATCTGCACCGCTTCCGCTTCCGCGTATCCGATAAGCCCAAGGTCAACAATATTCATGGTTATTGTGTTGCCTTTTTTTTGTAGGGGAGGAGGACCGCTTTGGATTTAAGGTCGGTTTTGGGTGTCTTTGGCCAGTTGGGAACAATAATTTGCCCTGGATAAAGCGGTCTGGTCTTGGCGTCATATTCGACAAGGGTAAGCCCTTTGTCAGAGCATGCGTATTGCCCCATCCCCCCATGCAGGCGGAATGGTTCTGAAATTGTTCTGACTGCACCCCAATCTTTTGCCCCTTTGCGCGAAAGGTAGAGGAAATTGAGGGAAACGCCGTTTTTTTCCAGTCGGGCTTCACCTGAGAGCAGTTCAAGCCACTTGGGAGCACCTTTGACGGAAAAATTGAAGTGACACCAAGGCGCTCCCTGCCCTGTGGCAGGCATCGGGCAGGCTTTTGTGTGTGGGCATGGTGCCAGTGGGTTGAAGTCATTGAGCATCATTTGTTCACGCATCTCAGCCAGAAGGCGCCCTGTGAGCCGGACTCCGGTTTCAATGAGAAGGATTCGCCCTGATTCCTTGGTGGATTTGGTGAGATGTTTGGTGAGTTGCTCAGCCTGTGGGCGTGCAACTCGCCCGGACCAATCGAGTTCATTCAATGCGTTGGCAACAATGATCAGGTCCGATTTACGGTTGATGCGATCCGTAAAATTGGCTTTGACTGTCTTGATGCGCCACGGTGTCTCTTTTCCTGCGACTGCCTGAAAGAGCTTGAGGCCTGCCTGCAATGATTTCGGGGCACGGTCCATGCAAGTGAAATTTAATTTTCGTTCACGCAAATGGGGGCGAGACATCCAGAGTGCGAGAATGGCGGTGAGTGGGCCTGAACCGATATCAGTCACTTCCGCTCCATCCGGGATATCCAATTCCAACCCTGAGAAAAGGCGGGACATCCGGTACAGATTCCACGGCAGAAAATAGGTCAGATACGGTGAGAGAAATTTCGCTTCACTCATATAATCTATCTTTCGCTCGGAACGCTCGCTGGTCAGCCCACGGGACATGTCCCTGATGTCGTATTTCAACTGTTCACGGTGTTTTGCCTTGAGAGGCCAGACCTGCTTGAGTATGTCGCCGAAACGATCAAGCTCCGCTTCATTTTCCGGTGTCAAGTTGGGGAAAAGCCTATCAATCGACATAAGTAAAACACATCCTTTGGAAATAGTGTTCTCCGAAAGCCTCATCAGTGGTGAGGTCCAGGGAGATTATTGTTTTCGGTAACCGCTCGGCAAATTCTCTTGCAGTGGGGTCTGTTAGGATTTTTTCACTCCCTTTGAGTGAGGTGTTGCCAGCCTTGACTGCTTTCCCCTTGCTCCCTGGAGGCAGAAAACCAAGCGTTTCCAGATCCTCCAGGTTCACGTGTTCACCCAACGCTCCTGCAATATATATGGTCGCCAGTTTTGCCGGGGTGAGTTTTGTTTCTTTCAACAATTTGGATAGAGCCAGATTGAAGGCGGCTTTGACTTTCAGTATCTCCTCAATATCAGAGGCAGGAAGGAAGAGGTTATGCTCAAGACGAAATGCCGGTTCACCTGAGATCGTCGTCACGCATTGAGCGAGCTTGGCAGCAAGTGGAGTGTTTCCTTGCCCGAAGCGGCCGGATTCGTCAAGAACACCATGTCTGACAAGAAGGGCTGTGAGGGAGAGGTAGCCGGTTCCGGTCAAACCGAGTGGTGGTATCGTGTCATCAAAAATTTGCATGGTGAGACCAGTCGGAGTGAGGGAAAATCCGGTGATTGCTCCTGGTCCGGCGGTTCGGCCATAGGAGAGGCCAACGCCTTCGAGAGCCGGTCCCATGGGAACGCTTGCGCAGAAGCGTTTTTTCGGTGAAAGAGCCAGGACGAATTCGCCATTGGTGCCCAGATCAGCGAGGAGAAATGGGTAGGAAACGGTCTCTTCGTGTTCGAGGGCTGTTAATCCCGCACTGATATCAGCGCCGACAAACGGGGCCAGCAGGGGAGGGATATAGGCGGGTGGGAGCCCCGCTCCGATCTTCTTTTCATTACCGCCTGTATAAGAGAGTGTGTAAGGGGCTGCGGCCAGATCGTCCGGTTTTTTACCCAAAAGGATATAGGTCATTGCGGAATTGCCGGATATTGTCAGACCGGTACATTCGCCTCCCATATTCCGAGCCGCAATCATGGCGAGTTCCGTCATGCGATCTGTTATGAGCGCTCGCAGGACAAATCGACCTTCCGCAGTTGCAGCAGCAGCAAGCCGGGTCATGACTTCGCTGCCAAGGCCCGTCTGGGGGTTCAGTTCATGACCGGATGCAACGCGTTCTTTTCCGGCAAGGACGGACCAGTGGATCGAGGTGGTGCCTAGATCAACTGCCAGAGAAAAATCACCTGTCGTTTGGCTATATGACTTGAGAGCCCTTTGGGTTCGGGCCGGTACCGGGATTTCGATTTCACAGGATTCAGAGGGGTGCAAGCAGGAAAGCCTCCACCCCGTGCTCACGGCTTCTTGCCCGAGTTTGCGCAATTCATCTCGATTTGCTTCCGGTGCATCGCTCGTGTAGCGGACCCTGCATAAACCACATTTCCCAAGGCCTGAACACAGGGCGACCCCGTGCCAGAGGCGGCTGAGAAAAAGGGTTTTCGCCAGGGTGTCTCCTTCTTTGGGTTCGAGCGCGAACCGACCTCCGTCATGGGTATGGACAAGTATGCTCACAATGATCTCCGTTGGTTCGGGAGGTTAGCCGAAGCTTGCGTGACTGTAAATGAGCAACCCGGAACTGGAGAGGTAAAGAAGGGGCATGGAGTTTTTGCCGGGGATTCAAGAATCATGGGAAAAAGGGGATGTCTGAAGGGGCGGAGACTCGGTCCCATGACTTGAGTCGGTTAGCATCTGGATAATCGGCGGAGAGCATCATCAAGGTGTTTGAGCCAGATATTGACCAGGCGGTCATATTCTCCGGCTCCCTTGAGGACCGCTTCACATTGAATGCCAGCATTTTCCAGCCTGGACATCCAACTGCTTTCCCGTTCTCCGACCATGTCACGCGAGGCATGCCAGCCTGCTCCAAAAAGAAAGGGAAGGAGATAGGCCTTGCTGACGCCATCTTCCTTGAAGCGCTTAATGATGCAGTCAATCCCCGGTTCTGCTTCCATGGCTCCCATGTGGACGGACGTATCTCTCTTCTGAAATGCGCGGTGGAGAGCCTCGTAGTAAATATTGCCATCATGTTTGGTTCCATGCCCCATGAAAAGGACTGCGTGGTTTTCACCTTTGCCCTCCAGACCTATGGAAAGAATGGCATCGGCCACCCTTTCCACGCCCGCTTCTCCAGCCACCAGTGGAAATCCGACTTCAACTCGATTGAACCCGTCATCCCGGAGCATCTGATCATTGGCAAGTTCCAATAATTCGTGGAATTCTGTGCCGGGGATCAAGTGCAGGGATTGGATAGCCACATGAGTGATTCCTTCCGCCAACAGTTTTTTCAAGGCCATGGGGACGGAGTCAACCGCTTCACCGGCCTTTTCCATATGTCCCCTGATAGTCTTTGACGTGTATGCCAGCATAACAGGCAACTCAGGGTAGGTCTGGCGAACGCGTTCCGTGATATGGTCAAGCGAGGCGGTGGCACGCTTATGACGGGAACCGAATGCGGCTAGGACAATGGCTGTTTTCATTATTTGCGGTTCTTCTTTATCAGCGCGAGTGAGAAATAGTGGGGTCTTTTGGGCGCATCCTTGATATCCATGAGAATAGACTCACCATTCATACCGAGTTGGGAAACGAGGACTGTTTTGTCATCCAGACGCAATCGCTCCAAAGTGCTGCGAATCTCATCGAAGTTTTTGTACGTTTTGAGGATAACTGCATTATCAGCCACGTCAAGTTGGGCTTCCAGTTTTGCCGCATCAGCGACTCCAGATGTGATGAGCAGGGATTCCTTGGATTCGGCAAGGACAAGGCCAACCTTGGCCGCTGCGGCATGGAAAGATGTGATTCCCGGTATAGCCTGGAGGCGTGTGTCAGGATTTGTCGCTAGAAGCGTTCTCTGAAGATATCCGTAGGTCGAGTATGTCAGAGGATCGCCCAAGGTGATGAATGCCGCATTTTTTCCGCTGTCGAGAACAGTGGCAACTTCCTGTGCATTTTTTTCCCAGGCTGCTTTGAGTTCTCTCTCATCCTTGGTCATGGGGAAGCCAAGGTGGATGACCTGAACGTCAGCCTTCAGATGTGGTTTGGCAATGGAATATGCAGTGGAATAATCATTTTTAGTGGAGGCGGCGGCAAAAATGACATCGACTTCGCCTAGGGCGCGTACTGCTTTGAGGGTCAGTAGTTCCGGGTCGCCGGGGCCGACGCCTATACCGTAAAGAGTGCCTTTCATGGTCAATTCGTTATCCTTTTCTGTTACTGTTTTCGGGCTTGCCGAAGGGGGATTTTCTAATGATTGCCTGTTGGATGGAGCAGGCGATAGACGGTATCAATGCCTTTGAGCAATCGCATGGTTGGCCGGGAAACAATATGTTCATCAACGAGGAATACGTTGCGATCTCGGACAGCCTTGATACGTGATGAAGCGGGACCGGAAGCGATATCACGGACGCTGACTTCATTCATGGGGCCGAATTGGGCAAGATAAACATCAATATTGGCTGATTTCATCAACATCCTTTCCATGCCGTATGATGCGATATTGGTTCCATGCCGAGGCCTGGCGTCATAGGCGATATTGATGCCTCCGGCCATTTCAACAACAAAAATTGGCATGGAACTGGGAGAGAATGTTGAATATTTTCTATGGATGGATTCGAAGAAGACGTGGGGGCGTTCTTCCTTGGGGATACGATTAATCCGCTGCATATCCATCTCCAATCCCTCTTTGAAATTGCTTACCATTCTTTCGGCCTGGAGTTCTCTGCCTGTCAGTCGTCCGAGGGTGCGCCAGTATGTGTACATGGCATCAATGGTATTCGGTTGCAGGGCCAATACCTGAATACCGTGTCTTTTCAGAGCACTCCAGAGAGCTGGGTAGCCTCGGGACTGCATAGGGCGGATGAGGACGAGGTCCGGTTTGGCCGCGAGAAACTTTTCGACACCGTCGTGGGTGCTGAATTGCTCTTTGCTCAGGGCGATGGAGGGATAGTCCTCATTTTGTGTTACACCGATGATTTCGTCTTCGAGGCCGAGGTTGAAGAGGTTTTCCGTGTGTGCGGCATAGAGGGAGATGATACGGGTAAAAGGTTTTTCGAAAAAGAAACGAGTTCCCACATCATCACGCATTTGTCCTGCGTGAGCAGAGGTACAGTACAGAAGGAGAAAAAAGAGAGTGAAGAGAAAGCGTTTCAACGGTTATTCCTTGTATTCATAAATTATGACGTGGGTGTTCAATTCAGATTCCCACACATGGGCGGTGACTCCGAAGACTTCTTGTATGGTTTCGGTGGTCAGGGCTTCGGAGGGAGTGCCGAAGGAGTGGAGCGTCCCGTCGTTCAGAACCATGATCCTGTCACAATGGGCTGAAGCCATGTTGAGATCGTGCAGGACTGCGACGATCGTATGGTTTTCCGTATGGGCCAGTCGTTTGAGTTCGGCCATGGATGCCAAAGTATGCCGAATGTCCATACTCGAAGTGGGTTCATCGAGCAAGAGGCCCGGTGTGCTCTGTGCCAGGGCTCGTGCAAAGATCGTCCGCTGCCTTTCCCCACCTGAAAGATGGAAAAGAGCACGATTTCCCAGAAGGGTTATATCCATTGTGTTCATGGCTGCTTCAACGGCTTCTCGATCACCTTTCGTAGGTCGGGAGAACCGGGGAATATATGGGTGGCGACCCATGAAAACGATCTCTTCGACCGTGAATGGAAAATTGAAATTGAATTCCTGTGGCACAGTGGCGGTCAAGCGTGCCAGCTCTTCTGAAGAAAAGGTTTCCATGGGTGAATCGTTTATCAGGATACGCCCGTTTTGGGGTGAGAGGTGCCCGGCAACAAGGTCAAGCAGCGTGGATTTACCACTGCCGTTTGGCCCGACAATGGCATGGAAATATCCCGGTTCGAAAGTGACATTCAGGTTATGCAGGACAGTGGAAGAGTCATATCCGAAGTCGATACCCTCAAGGGTATAGGTGACCTTATTCATATCGGCGCTCTTTTCCTGCCCTGCTGAAAATCCAGCAGAAAATTGGCCCGCCGATGAGCGCGGTCAAGACTCCAATGGGAACTTCATGGGGCAGGATGGTACGAGTCAGGGTGTCGGCCCCGAGCAGCAGCAGTGCTCCACCGAGTCCGGAAGCTGGGATCAGCCATCGGTTGTCAGAACCAACGAGCAGGCGCATGAGATGGGGGACAATGAGCCCTACAAAACCGATAATGCCGGAGACCGAAACGCAGACTGCGCTGATTAAGGAGGCGGTCAGCAGAAGAATCAACCGTGTTTGCCGGGTATTGACGCCAAGGCTCCTGGCGGAACGTGATCCGAGACTCATGATATTCAGATCTCGTGAAAAAAAGAGGCACAGGGCACATCCTGTCAGCGTCGTCCCCATAGTCAGAGTGGCATCGATCCATGTTCGGGATGTCAGGCTCCCCATCAGCCAGAAGACGATGGACGCCACGCGTTCATCAGCCATGTATTTGATGAAGCTTATTCCGGCAGAGAGAATGGCGGAAACAATAACACCGGATAGGATAAGGTTAGATGGAGTGAGATCTCCGTCCCTGCCGGACATGGCAAAGACGGCGAAGAGAGTTGCAGCGGCGCCAATGAAAGCCATGAGGCAGAGCGTTGCCGGACCACAGAAATTCAGGCCGAGAAGCAATGACAGTGCAGCTCCGAAGGCGGCTCCTGAGGAGACTCCAAGGGTAAACGGATCAGCAAGCGGATTGAGAAGTAATCCTTGAAAGACCGTTCCGGAGAGAGCCAGCCCGAAACCGACCGCAACCGCAGTCATGATCCGAGGCAGACGAACATCCATGACAATGCTGATATGCAGAGGATCAATCGGTATCGCCGCTTCCCGTATTTCCCCACAGAGGATTCGGAAGACCTCACCCGGAGTAATGGGGATGAATCCCATGCCGATGGACATGATCATCAGAAGGCCCAGAACCAGGGTCATTCCGATAAGGACCAGCCCCCGTGGGGCATGGATACGAAAAGCGGCGAACATGTATTCAGCTACCGCAGGAGATGCTTTTGAGACATGGCATCGTTGAGATGCGCGGCATAGATAGCGGCCCAGGAGTCCACGGAGCCAAGACCACGCAAGCGTGTTGTGACGGTAAAACCTGCCTGAGTAAGCATTGTTTTCCATGAATCGTCTTCACTACCAGCCATATCATTGGTTGCATGATCTCCGGCGACAATCATGAAAGGTTGCAGAAGGATTGTCCGTTTTCCTGATTTTTTAAGGTCGGCCAGCATGTCGTTGAAGTCGGGAAATCCTTCCACGCAGGCGACAAATACAGGGTATTCATGGGTGGCCCGCATTTCGCGTTGAAATTCAGCGTAAATACCGGTGGAGAAGAAATCGTTGCCGTGGCCCATATACACCAATGCGGCATCAAGCTTCCGGGCTTCGTCAACATCGCCCTTGAGTGCTTGGACAGCAACGGCAATATCTTCGGTATAGGGATGTTGGTCGCCGGGCATGCCGAGGGCCGGTCTTCCCAGAGCCAGCTTTTTGAAAGGTTGGGATTTTGCTTTGACTGTCCTGATGGAGCGCAGGCTGGTCATCAGGTTTTTGAGGTCCTGAAATTCCTCACCTGCGAAGACATGCAGGGATTGAACTGTAATATCTTTGAAACCGTCATTCTGGAGTTCCGCTATCGTTGCCAGTGGGCTTTTCACTGTGAGCATTTCTTGGGGAATACTCGTATGGGCTTTTTGCCATTCCAAATCATTTTGACGTCCATGCCAGATGGAACGGATGATACTGGAAGTGAAAGCCAATCGGACAGGAATATCCGGGTGCGCTTTTTCAATGGTTGATTTAATATTCAGGATCGAACCAAGAGCTTGAGGATAGGATGTTCCAAAAGCCGCAAGGACAATTGCTTTTTTTGTTGGTCCCTCTTTATGGTGCCCTGCTATAGCTGCATTTGGAAAAAGCAGGAGGCAAGCCAGAAGCAATGAAAGCGGGATAGAACGGTGCCTGGAAAAGATCATGTTTCCTCCCTGGAAAGGAAGGGCTGTTAGGGGGAAATAAAGAAACCCCTCCCTCAATATCTTTTGAGGAAGGGGAACCGTTTTTTCCCTTCAGAATACCTGTGGCGGCAAGCCCACGTACCACCGAGGCAAACCAATATCGTTTTCAGGCAGGTCTTCCGGCTGGCTCCTCCTGTTTTCGCCTTCCCAGTACTTGGACCAGTGGCATGTCAAGAAAACAGTTCGGCAGAGCGTCACGGCGGCGGGTCCGCTCCCGATTCACACGGGATTCCCTATCAAGTCCATTCGGACACCTGAAGGACTGTCTACTATGCCTTTTAGTGGAGTCACGTCAAGGTCTGTTGGTTCTCGGTATGCAGTCTGTCCTGGAAGTTCTGGAGCATCTCTTCAGTATTGATAACCAAGGCATCGGATTCTCCCATCATGCCAAAGCCGAGAATGGGAACATGGAATATTTCTTCTATTGGGACGGTAAATCCTGTTATCACGACTTGTTGCTGTTTGAGCACTTCGTCTACCAATATGGCCGCTTTGTAATCCCCGACTCGTACCACGATGGCTTGCGCCATTTGAATATCGGTGATCTCTGGTTCCAGATCAAGTAGGTCGGCCAGCCGGAGTAAAGAATGAATTTCGCCACGGACATCGACGGTCTCCCTGCCATCGGGCAGATGCACGACTTCGTGGTTTCGTGGCATGTAAATTTCAACAACATCGCGGCTGGGAACGATGAATGTGTCGCCACCAACCTTACAGACCAAAGCATCGACAATTCCTTCATTGGCTGAACGATCCAATGGGATGGAAATGATGAAGGCAGCTCCTTTTCCCAATTCACTTTCGATGAGCACATCTCCATCAAGGGTGTTGCGAATGGAGTTGACCACTGCGTCCATGCCAACGCCACGTCCTGAGACATCCGTGATTTTTTCAGCTGTGGAGAAGCCGGACTGGAGGACAAACTGGAGGATTTCGTCGGTCTTGTATTCTGTATCCGGTTCAGCGAGGCCTTTTTCAATGGCTTTATTCAGGATACGGTCCGGGTCGAGACCACGCCCGTCATCACGAACCTCAATGAAGGCGTTATCTCCTTTCCTCCAGGCGGTGAGCGTCACACGCCCGACTTCATTCTTGCCTGCTTCGAGACGCCCTTCAGTCGTTTCAAGTCCGTGATCCACTGCGTTTCGCAAGAGGTGAACCAAAGGTTCATTAAGGCTTTCCACGATAGTTTTATCCAGATGAAGGTCATCGCCATGCACGGTAAAGTCGAGCTTTTTGCCGATTTTTTGGCTTAGACTTTTTACCAGTCGATGCATAGGCATGAATATTTGCTTTAGCGGCACAAGGCGGATGGCATCCACTTCCTGTTGCAGCAGGCCGATGACATTGTCCAGTTCACGCAATGAAGAACTGACTCTGTCAAGATTCATGGTTCCGCCTTGAGCTATGACAGCGTAAGTGACCATGAGTTTGCCGACCAGTTCTATAACTCTGTCCAGGCGGTCAGTCGGGACGCGGATGGAAGAGATGGCCTGGGATGACGAAGCCTTTTCCTGGCGTGTTTTCCCTTTTGCCGGCTCGTTTGCTTCCGTTTCTGCGGGAGGGGAGGGAGAGGCTGCGGTCGGCATTTCCGTTTCGGCAGGTTCTTCTTCAAACGCCTTGGCTGCCTCTTCTTCAGATTCTTCACGAAATTCTTTGGGTGCTGAGGGGCTTCTCTCGGTTATTCCCAATGCGGGAGAGCCATCCTGAAGATACCCTCCCATGGCGAAGAGAAATCGTTTCTGTGCTTCACAAATTCCGAGCATGGCGGTGATTATATCGTCATTGATTGGGGTAATCCCATCAACAAGCATATCAAGCAGGGCTATGACGCCAGCACTGGAAAGCTTCATATTAGACAGCCCCAGTGCATCAACGGCCCCATCGGCATTTTGCCCGGTCGCCGCCACGTCGAGAATTTGTTTCTCGATATCTTCAATGCACTGAATAATGCTGTCCTGCATAGATTCTCCCGCAGACTATTGAGTTGTAAAATAAGTGTCTCGGTCCGGGTAGACCGCGATGGTCGAATCAAAACCCCAGCCATAGAGCGTTTGTTTTGCATCGGCAGTCAGGCAACATGTGGCTATCTTGAAAGTCGTGCCCATACTTGCCACTGCCCCCCATGCTGTTGAGCCGAAAGTGAGGACTTCCGAAAGATCGAGAAGAATACGGTCTCCCGGTTCAACTCCCATGATGGCAGACAGGATAGGCTTGTACTGGAGTTCAAGGTGGACTCGTGGGTCCTTGACATGCACGATGGTGACGTCTTCTTGTATCTCCACGGAAACCCCGGCTCCGACTGTTTCCGTCTCTGTCTGCCCGCTGCTGGAGGCTGCCGTGATCAGACCAAGTACCTCTTCCTGTTCCTCTTCATCGACATCGTTGTCTCTGAGTTGTTCAAGAACCTGGAATATCATGTTGACCCCACGCGAGAGCAGCGTGACGTTCTCGGGAGAACTGACGACCTCACCTGCCTGAACCTTTTTCAGGAAGTCTTCGATTTTGTGGGTGAAGTGTGACGCGGGTTCAAAACCAGCCATGAAGCCGGTGACCCCTTTAATGGTATGCAGAGGGCGGGCGAGGATTTCAATTCCTTCGCTTATATTGGAGCCTTCCAACATCTCCAATCCCTCCATTACCTGGGGGTAATACTTGTCATTGACCTCGGAGAAGAACTCCTCGACCATTGGGTCATCACTCATAGAATCGTTCCTGTGTTATTTGTTCAAAAGTCCGAGTTTTTCTAGCTCCCTGTACAGTTTTTCCTTGGCAACAGGTTTGACGATGTAGGCAGAGGCTTCGCCATCGTAAAAAGTTCTGATAACTGTTTGCGGATCATCCAGGGCCGTTGTCATGATGACTTTGGCCTTTGGGGTGAGGTGCTCTTTTTCTTCCATGGTGCGAATTCGGTTAAGTGCTTCTATCCCATCGACTTCCGGCATCATGATATCCATGAGAATCAGCTCATATGGATTTTTTTCGACATGTGCGAGTTTAAATGCCTCTACTGCTTCTCGCCCATTGACGACAATATCAACATCGAAGAGTGTCATCAGAAATGACCTCAAAACTTTTCGACTCAAAAACTCATCTTCCACTATGAGCGCTCTCATCTCGTTCTCCCGTATGCAGCATGATACGTACGCTTCAACATCTCTTTTCGTATGTAATCGAAAAATTTGTCAATATGGTGATTAAAAAATATAACGAACTTGTTTGTTGCAGTTTGACCCATTCCGATTTTTCCTCTCATGTCCAGTCCGCTTCCAGTTACTATGGGGGTTTCGATAGACTAGTTTATTTTTCTGTAAAGAGGCAACTCTTTCGGAAAAGCGTCTTCAAATTTTGTCATATGAGTTGCTTTCCTGTGCTGGTTGGAGGGTGGAGACTTGCTAAACCGGGGGTGAATCGGGTACCAAGCTCGGCATGTCTCGTAAAATTACAGAAAAAAGAAAGCAGAAGATTGATAAAGTCCTGTCCCAGAGGCAGAAAGATCTGACTCTCGTGATGGACAACATATGGGATCCACATAATGTTTCCGCTGTGCTGCGGAGTTGTGATGCCTTTGGCGTCTTTGATGTTCATCTCTATTACACCACATCACAATGGCCGGATCTGGGCAAGAAGAGTTCCGCCTCTGCTAAAAAGTGGATACGGAGGGTTCGTCATATTGATGCCGAGTCCATGATCTCCCAACTCAGGCAGGATGGCGGACAGGTTCTTCGGACTGGTTTTTCCTCTACGGCACGACCTGTCATGGATTTCGACTTCACTCGCCCTACCTCGATTATTCTCAGCAACGAACACAATGGGACTGCTCCGGAAATCGCGGAGCTTGTGCAGGATGAAATTTATATTCCCATGCATGGCATGGTCCAGAGCTTCAACGTTTCAGTCGCTGCGGCTATAATCTTGTACGAAGCTTCGACGCAGAGACGGAAGGCAGGGATGTATGACTCGCCGACATTGAGCGTCGATGAAATAGAAGGCATCAGAAAAGAATGGTATGAACGATAGTTTCGGAACTCGCATTTTTTTATTGAAATACGCCGGGTTCAAGGATACATAATCAACCAAATCTGGAATTGTTCAAGCCGAAAACGGTATCCGATACGAGTGGAGGACGTCTTGCAGAATTTGATCAAAGCGATGAATGAAGGGGATGCGGTCATTTATCCGACCGAAACTCTTTACGCCCTTGGTTGTGATGCCACGAATGCCGCAGCCTGTGACAAGGTTATTGCTCTCAAAGCGAGGCCTGAAACAAAACCATTGCCGCTCATCGTCGGTGGCGTGGACATGCTCGGGCTGGTGACTGATGAACGCCCTGCGGTGTTGCAGGAGCTGGCAAGCTCCTTCTGGCCCGGGCCACTTTCGATTCTTTTGAAAGCTCTGCCGACGCTTCCTGATGCCCTGTCCGATAAAGATGGCTACACTTCAGTCCGGTGGAGCGGCCATCCTTTCGCCGCTGAACTCTCCCGGCGGCTTCGAAAACCGCTTGTCGCCACCAGTGCCAATCTGAGTGGTCAACCTCCGGTCGCCATGCCAGAAGATATGGACCCAGATCTGCTCTCTCAGGTCGGGGTTACCTACTTTGATCCGCCCTGGCCCAAGGGGGGAAAACCCTCCACAGTTATCAGGCCGCTCAGCTTCAACAGGCTTGAGATCATTCGGGAGGGCGCTGTGACTGTCAAAATGCTGTGTGACAAGGGATTTTCCATCATCCACGCAACAAAATAACGCCCATTCGCTTTCAACTCCTTCTGGGCTGTGCTATTTTCTGAAGAAACAGGGAGAGTACGTGTGCCCCATATTGAAGCAGCATCTCTAGCTCCTACTATTTTGATAGTGGAGGATAGCAGGGCCATTTACGGAGAGCTCAAGCAGTTTATTGAATCGGAGTTGGCGTATTCTGTTGATATCGTCACAACCTTTGACGAGGCCGAAGAATACTTTCGTCATGGAGAGCATGATATTTTTTTGGCCATAGTCGATCTGCATCTTCCAGGGTCGCCCAATGGAGAGATCGTTGATCGGGTTCGGAAAGAGGGGGTCCCGGTTCTCGTCTTCACTTCCGATATCTCATCTGAAACACGTGAGAGGATGCAGTCTAAAGGAATTATTGATTATATTGTCAAAGATTCCCAAGCTCCAAAAAATATTGTCGAATATATCAGTCGACTGGGCCGGAACCAGGCCATTCAGGTCCTCGTGGTCGAGGATTCGGATTCTTTTTGCAAATTCCTTTGTGGTCTGCTTGAGAAACAGATGTTTCAAGTCACGGGAGTTGGCGATGGGCTTACTGCCAAGGAATTGCTTGTACAACCCAATGACTTCGCTATGGTCATTATTGACTATGCGTTGCCTGGGATGGATGGGCTTGAACTGACCAAGGCCATTCGAGAGACGTACACCAAGAAAGAAATGACCATCATGGGGCTGTCGTCAATAGATGACCCCATGCTGTCTGTCCAATTCATCAAGAATGGGGCGAACGATTTTATAGCCAAGCCATTTGAAATCGAAGAGTTTTACTGCCGGGTTAATCATGATGTCGAAATGATGGACATTATGAGAGCTTTTCGAAAGGCGGATAAGGTCAAGAATCAGTTCCTCGGGATGGCGGCTCATGATTTGAGAAGTCCGATCAACGGTATTCAGGGAATGTCAGAAATGCTGCTGGCAGACGTCTTTGGCCCATTGAATAAAGAACAACGAGAAATGCTTGATTTTATTCATGAAGCTAATACGCACATGAATCATTTGGTCAACGATCTTTTGGATATTTCGGTTATAGAATCAGGGAAACTCCACTTACTCAAAGCTGAAGGCAATCTTGAGGAAATGATAGCGCAACACCTGCGTATTCACAGCTTTGCAGCCACCAAAAAAACCATTTCGATCAAACATTATTTTCAGGGAATCGAGCCTTTTGTCTTTGATCAGAGGCGGGTTGGTCAGGTGATTGATAATCTTATGACTAATGCGATCAAATTCTCACCCCATCGCTCTCAGGTAGAAGTCTATGTGACCCGAGAGAATAATGATGTCCGGGTGTGTGTGCGGGACTATGGCAAGGGAGTCCCTGCCGGGGAAGAAAAGCTGCTGTTTCAAAGTTTTCAGAAAACCAGTGTTTCGCCAACCGCAGGTGAATCCAGCACCGGCCTGGGGTTGCCCATCGTCAAGAAAATCGTCGAGGCCCACGGTGGGACTGTTTGGGTTGAAAGCGAATACGAGCAGGGGGCAACGTTCTGTTTCTCTCTTCCAGTTCGAAATAATTGAGCAGTTCTCTTCGATCCATTTGAAGAACTTTGCAGCGCAATTCTCTCATTGACGAGTTTGGCCTTTGCTGCAACTTCAGGTACAGATTAATGATTCTTGTGGGAAGTTCTTCCCGGAGAAAACCGTGTGGAGGATTGATTTGTGGAGCAGCGAAAACCGTGCCCTCATTGTGGTGGCGTCATAGTATCATATCAAAATCCGACTCCAACCGTGGACGTGGTTGTCCTGGTGCCTGGAGCAACTTCCGAAGATGATGGCGTTGTTCTCATAGAGCGGACGAATCCACCTCCAGGCTGGGCTTTGCCCGGCGGTTTTGTCGATGTCGGTGAAACCTGTGAGCAGGCAGCCGTGCGTGAAATGAAAGAGGAGACAGGATTGGATGTCATGCTTACCGGCATGCTTGGAGTTTATTCAGCGCCGGATCGGGACCCTCGTCAGCATACAATGAGCGTTGTCTACACAGGCGTGGCTCGAGATTTGAAACAACTTTGCGCAGGCGACGATGCCGGGGCTGTTCGAGTCTATCCGTTGGGGGAATGGCCGAATTTGGCCTTTGACCACGAGCGAATCCTGGCTGATTTCATGGCTCGCCATGGTCGGATGAACGGAGGGTGACGCGTTGACACAGAGAGCTGGCAGGCTTACTTTCTGCGCGCTGTCTGTTAACTTCGTTCAAGGGATTTTTTCTTTATGACCATGCATACTCTTTGCGTCACTCTTGGTGACCCTTGTGGCCTTGGCCCCGAATTAGCCGTTCGTCTGTTTTCCACGGAAAACATTCCTGAAAATGAACGAATTCTGTTGATCGGGCCGGAATCCGCCTTGGTCCGGGAGATGGAGCGATACACTGTTGAGCCATTTTATGAGAGAGTGACTCAGCCAGAGACCCTTGGTGACAGGCCGACCGGAGTGTACCTCTATGAACCTTTCGGGATTGCCGACTTGGAATTCCCTCCAGGTAAAGCTGTCGTGGCTGGTGGAATGGCCGCCGGGATCAGCCTGGAAGCAGCGGTCGATTTTTTGAAACATGGTCTTGTCGGCGGATTGCTGACATGTCCTTTGAATAAGGCGATGCTTCAGCAGGCCGGATTTGAATTCCCCGGACACACCGAATTCCTGTCCGAAAAACTCGGTGTTGGTAGGGACAAGGTTTGCATGCATTTGTGTGGGCATGACCCGGAAGATGGTCCAGACCCTAAGTTGAGGGTGAGTCTGGTGACTACCCATCCTGCATTAAAGGATGTTCCGGGTCTTGTGAATGAGGAACGGCTTGTGCTTTGTCTCCGTCTAACAAGTGAATTTACCAGAGCATTGGGGTTGTCTGGCGCGGTTGCCGTCTGTGGCCTCAATCCACATGCCGGAGAGGCCGGTCATATCGGGTCGGAAGAAGCCGATATCATTCTTCCGGCCATGGAGAAGGCTCGTGCACACGGTTTGGACGTTGCAGGGCCATTCCCCGCAGACACCGTTTTTCATTTTGCAGCGAAAGGGCAGTATCCGGCCGTGCTGGCCATGTACCACGATCAGGGATTGGGACCGCTCAAGCTCTTGCATTTCAGCGAGGCTGTGAATGTGACTCTTGGTTTGCCATATCCGAGAACTTCGCCGGACCATGGGACAGGGTATGATCTGGTGGGGACCGGTAAAGCTTCAGTGAAAAGCTTCCGCGCTGCTTATGATATGCTTCACCGCTTGATGCGTTCACAGGAGACAGCATGAAGAAACGCTTTGTCCTGCTGGATAGAGATGGCACGATTATCAAGGACAAACACTATTTGAGTGATCCGGATTTAGTGGAATTATTGCCAGGTGCCTTGCAAGGGCTTAAAATGATGCAAGCCAGCGGCTTTGGCTTGGCTGTCCTCACCAACCAGAGCGGCATTGGGCGTGGGTATTTCGATGAATCGTCAGTCCTGGCATGTAATGAGCGTCTTCAAGACATCCTGCAAGCTGAGGGTGTGATGATTCAGGGCTTTTTTTATTGTCCACACACTCCCGAGGATGGGTGTGATTGTCGAAAACCGGCTCCCGGTTTGATGCGTCAGGCTGCGAAGTCCTTGGGGTTCGATCCTCGAGATGCGGTTATGATCGGAGATAAAGAAGCTGACATCGGTGTAGGGCGGCACTCCGGGGCAGTGAGTATTCTTGTGCGAACAGGGAAGGGAGCCTCTCATGAAGATCGCTGTCGGGGACTTGCAGATTATATAGTGAATGATCTCGTTGAGGCTGGGGAAAGAGTGCAGAAGATAGCTCAGTCGGAAAGAAAGTAGCGAAATTTACTTGAAAGAAGAAAAAGCCGGATTCCAAATGGAAACCGGTTTTTTTTGCGCCATAAAAACGCTATTTTGACTGTTTATCAAGAAAGTGTGTCCCAACACACATCAGCAAGCTGAAGCTTATCTCGATTCCAGCCATGGGGAAGACCAACCACCCCAATTCCGTCCAATAGTTCATGGGTGCCTCCTTCCACTGAATGTGAAAGAAGGTGTCTAACATTGGTAGTGATTCGTGTAAAGCTTCCCTTCTAAAGGTGAAGAATGCTGAAGGAACACTTCATTTTAAAAGAGCTTATTGGGAGAGCTTTTTTCTCGCGAATTTGAGCATTTTGGCTGCTTCATCAAACCCGGAATTGATCATGACTGCATTTTGTGCCGATTGTGCCATTTGTGGCCATTTTTTCCAATCGTAATACAGTCGTCCCAGGTTGTAGTGAAGGTATTCATCTTCAGAACTCAGCGTTAATGCCTTGAGGTAGTATTTCTCTGCAGTCTCGTAATCTTTCATTTTGCGAAGAACCATTCCGATCCGATTATATAAATGAATCGCATTGGGGTCATCTCGCAAAGCATCTTCCAGCATGTGGAAGGCTTCTTTGTAGCGCCCTGCGTTGAGGTAGCGATCTGCTATGTCGGCCTTGAGATCAGTATCTCCGCCAAAGTCCTTGACCAACTGATCAAAGGTTCCCTTGGCTTCATCCCAGTTCTGATTGTCGAGTTGCTCCTGACCCTTGGCGACTTCGGAGGCTTTTTTTGCCAGCATAGCCTGCATGTCGCCCTGAACCTGATCATTGAGCGCGCTTTGCAGCTCTTGCAAAAGGGAGCGCATTTCATCCAAAAGAGCGCGCTCCTGTCCCGGTGTGTAGCTGATGACCAGAGGGTAGACTTCTCGAATCTTTTTGTCATTGTTCAGGCTTTGGGTAACCTTGAAGATGATTTCTTCAAATTCATCCCTTTCGCCTTTCATGACAGAGTTTTTCAGAAACAGGATGAGACCATCATGGATGCTTTGCACCGCAGCCATGTATTTGCCCTTTTTAAGCATGGTCGTGACGGAATTCAGTTTCTTTCGTGCATTGACTAATTCGGACATATCTTCCTGCTCTTGTGGACGTTCTTTCTCAAGTAATGCGGGGTTATTTCCCTGTACTTTCCTGAACCATATCACGGAATCTCGAAAAGAAATAGCGGCTGTCGTGTGGGCCTGGACCTGCTTCAGGGTGATGCTGGATGGCCAGGATCGGCTTGTCTTTGTGCCGAAATCCTTCCAGAGTTTTGTCGTTGAGGTTCATGTGTGTGGTCTCCAGGAAGTTCAATCCCTCGATATCGACACAAAATCCATGATTTTGGGAAGATATTTCGATTTTCTCAGTTTGGAGATCCATGACAGGGTGATTGCATCCGTGGTGGCCGAACTTGAGTTTATAAGTGGTGCCGCCAAGGGCAAGACCAAGAATTTGGTGCCCTAGACAGATGCCAGCGACAGGGTAGTCCTCACAAAGGTCTTTGGTGGCTGTCACAGCGGTCGTAACCGCAGCAGGGTCACCGGGACCATTCGACAGGAAGACTGCGTCCGGGTTGAGGTGCCGCACTTGTGCGGCAGAAAAACCAGAGGGCAGGATGATCATGTCAAAGCCTTGTGCATCGAGAAGGCGCAGGATATTCCACTTGATGCCGAAATCATAGACGGCAAGTCTGGGGCCTGTTCCTTTCCATGAAAAATCGTCGATGTTGTCTATGAAGACAGGAGCCGTGCCATTCCATGTATAGGGTTTGTCACATGTCACCCTGTCAGCCAGATTCAGGCCTTCCATATTCTCGATGGATTGAGCTTTCTTGACCAGTTCTGCAGGGTCGTGGTCTCCGGTCGCCATGAAACCACGTTGGGCACCATGGATGCGCAGATGTCTGGTCAGGGCGCGAGTGTCAATCCCCTCAATACCCATGACTCCGACTTCCTTGAGATATTCAGGGAGAGGCATGGTGGAACGCCAGTTGCTGGGTTTCTTGCAACATTCTTTGACGATGAATCCTCCGGCCTGTACTTTTCGAGATTCGACATCCTCGGGATTGACTCCATAGTTTCCGATAAGAGGGTAGGTCATGGTGACCATCTGTCCGGTATAGGAAGGGTCAGTGAGGATTTCCTGATAGCCGGTCATGCCGGTATTAAAGATGACTTCTCCACTGGCTTCGCCGTCTCCTGTGAAACTTGTGCCGTGGAATAAGGTGCCGTCTTCGAGGGCCAATATCGCTTTCATTACTCTCTCTCCAGAATATCTTTGGCTTTTTCGAGGTCCTGTGGGCTGTCTACCCCATGGCAGGTGTGTCTCGTTTCTGTCACGTAAATATCGATACCGTCTTCGAGCAAACGCAGTTGCTCCAGTTTTTCTCTTCGTTCCAAAGGGCTGGGAGCCAACTCTCCAAATCGAGCCAGGGCATCCATCCGAAAGGCGTAGAGACCGATGTGGAGCAGGAATCCATGGATTTTCTCATCCCTGTCAAAAGGCACCATGGATCGGGAGAAATAGAGTGCCCTTCCATTTTTTGCCCGAACAATCTTGACCCGGTCCGGGGACACGGCCTCCTCGTATCCAACAGATGTCGCGAGCGTTGCCACCCGGACATGGTCGGATGAAAATGGGCATACCAGTTCACTTAGCATGTCCGGTTCCAGGCATGGTTCGTCTCCCTGGATGTTCACAACGACGGACTCGGTGTCGAGAGCGAGCAGACGGGCTGCTTCCAGGACTCGGTCAGTACCACTCTGGTGCGTTGCCGATGTCATGACAACCGGAACTTCAAGCCCTTGAGCTGCGTCATAGATGCGTTGATCATCCGTAGCAAGAGTAACACTGCTCATCTGGGGGCACCGGGACGCCCGTTCATAGACGTGCCAAAACATCGGCTTACCATGGATTTTGACCAAGGGTTTGCCGGGAAATCTCGAGGAAGCATACCTCGCCGGGATTATTCCGTGACATTCGGGAAAGCTGCTCATTGTTTCCTGCGCTGTGGCTTGTTAGTCTTTATTGAGAAAATCGGCAACCTGTTTGGCTACGGCTGCCGCGCCGCCCAGTCGGTCATGTATATACGCTTTTGCTCTCTTCACAACTTCGGTCCGCATCAGAGGGTTGTCAAGTGTGGTGATCAACGAATCCAAAGCTTCTGCTCCATCAGCGGCCTCCAAGGCAAGACCGTTCTCAATGATTTCGCGACCGACCCATGCGAAGTTTTTCCAATGAGGACCGGTCACTGGGGTCACGCCACATGTTAACGGTTCAAGAAAATTCTGTCCGCCAAGGGGAGCGAGACTGCCGCCGACGAAGGCGGCCTTGGCTAGCCCATATGCCGGGAAAAGTTCCCCAAATGTATCCCAGAGGATGACTGTCCCAGGGCGTGCTTTTCCTTCGGATTCCGAGCGGAGTACCCAGTGAATTCCTTTGTCATTCAGGGCCTTTTTCCATAAAGAAACATGGTGGAGATGGCGTGGGAAAAGTCCCAGTATGGTCGTGGGCCTTTGTCGCATCAGGCCTGCGGCCAAGTGAGAGACCGCTGCCAGTTCCTGTTTGCGGACAGAGCCGAAGACAACAAAATCGGCATCAACAGGAATTACGTCCCGAAGAGGGTTCTTCTCATTGCTCATGGGACCAGCCTCTGCCATTCGGTCAAATTTAATGTTGGGCATGACCCAAACCTTGTCTCGGCCAAAAATCGTTCCGAATCTGCGCCCGTCTTCTTGGGACACAGCCATTATCCTGTCTGGGCCAAGTGTACGAAAGAAAGTAGGCCAAGCCATATAGCCGCCGAGACTTTTAGGACTCATCCGTCCATTTGCAAGGAGGATGCGAACACCGTATTCCTTGCATGCATTGAGAAAGCCAGGCCAGATTTCAGTTTCAAGAATCAAGGCGGCTTGAGGCCGGACATGCCCGACCATTCGCCGCATTATGGCTGGCGAGTCAAAAGGGAAATACCATGGCTGGATTGCCAGCCCGGACTGGGACGCATTGATTTCCTGTGCGGCCCGGCAGAGAGTCTCGTACCCCTGGAGTGTATTGGTCGTGACCAGTACTCGGAGTGAATGGGTGAAAGGGGAGCGGAGTTCTTTGAGGACTTCCCATGCTAGGTAGGCCTCACCACCGCTTGCAGCTTGTATCCATATATGAGCGGGAGCCGGAACTCCACCATTGAGCGTCCGTTGGTCCCATCCTTCCTTGAGCCGGTGGTTGAGTTTGAGCAGGGGGAGTGCCGCCTTCCAGACAACACCATAGGCCGAAAGGGTTGCGTCAATCAGAGCTTTCCCCATTTTATTCAGCCTTGTCTCGAAGGCCGACTTCGATGAGTTTCGCGATGAGTTCCTTGAAAGACATGCCAATGGCTCCGGCTGCCCTGGGCAGCAGGCTGGTTGGAGTCATGCCGGGGAGGGTGTTGATTTCAAGAAGGTAGGCATTGCCTTCTTCCGTTAATATAAAGTCACCGCGGCTATATCCATTTAGTCCGAGAGCGTGGTGTGCAACGATCATTTGTGCCTGGATGGCAGCCGTGATCGCTTCACTGACAGGGGCAGGGCAAATTTCTTCAGCGCCGTCTTCAGCATATTTATTTTCATAATCAAAGAATGATGCGCCATCCTTGGGCCTGATCATGATCAGCGGCAATGGTGCGCCGTCCAGGATGCCGCATGTCAGTTCCACTCCCGGTATATATTCTTCAACAAGAGCGGATTGGCACATGGCAAAGACTTTGGCCAAGGCAGCCGGAAAATCTTCGTTTTTTTCCACCAGTGACATGCCAAGGCTTGAACCGCCCTTATCCGGCTTGACAAAAACCGGCAGGTTCAATTCCAAAGGTGCTTCGGTTCCCTGTGGGGGAGTGATCAGTTGCCACTCTGGTGTTCTGATTCCTCTGGCCTCGAAAACTTCCTTGGCTGCAGCCTTGTTCAGGGCGAGATAGGACGCCGCTGCTCCGGTTCCCTGATATGGACAGTTCGCCTTGTCCAGAACTGCCTGGATAAGGCCGTCTTCTCCTGGAGTACCGTGGAGATTGATGAAGGCGAAGTCAGCCTGTTTGGCTTTGGGCAGAAGGTTTTTAAAATCTTCTGCCGGGTCGAAGAAAATTACCTCGTGTCCGAGATCTTCAAGGGCAGTACGAATTTGCCTGGCTCCAGAGAGAGAGACCTCTCTTTCGTCAGACCAGCCGCCCGCTATCAAAATCACATGCATTCAAATCTACCTCTATGGTTTCGCCCAGCAAACTTTCCAACTCCACGGCCTGTGCCCTGGTTATTTCGATTCGCTTGCGAATATAGTCATTGACACCGTATCGCTCAACGAGATCCTTAAAGCGGGATTCGATGGTCACGATGGAGTTGTGGCGGACCCGTTTGTCCGCATAGATGACAGTCAAGGGGATAAAGTACTTTGCCATATCCATGTCAAAAGGCCAGTAGACATGGTGGCTGACTCCACTTGCAATGGCTGGATTCCGCGTCATTTCCATGGTCCACGAACCACCCAGTTGGCTGTGATTGCCTCCGTGGAGTATACTGTAACTCTTGGCAATGTCATGCATCAGGGCTGAAGCTCGGACTGTGGGGACATCTATATTCATGCCGAGAGCAGAGGCTCGCCGGGCCACAAACGTGGCTACGCGCGCAACTTCAAGGCTGTGTTCCGCGACATTGTCGAACATAGAATAATGTGTCCAGTATTCTCTGCACTGACTCTCATTGGGAACAGACAAGGCCTTGTCAATAACGACGGGGGGAGGAGGGGGCAGCGTAGAGAGATGCTGCTCTTCAACTATTTCAGGTGTTTCGTTGGTGCTCATGGCATAGGGTGCAAGCTGTCTTCTCTCAGGAAGCGTCATTGCCTCCTGCTCTTCATACCTATCAGCACGCGGTGGAAAAATAAAGCATTGCAACGGCAGGATTTCATGTGGTCAGACCGACCGTCACAGAGGCGGTCGGTCTTTTGCCTCAAGCCGATCAGGCGTGATTTCCGCAGTGTCCTTCGCCGTGGTCTGTGCCACCGCCGCAGGTGTGCTCCGGAGAGAATTTGGGCAAACTTTCATGCATGAAAGCCTGAACTGCTGCATTTACCGTTGGGGCGCCATTGCCGTGAAAGACGTCAATGCCGACCTGATTGAATCCTTGAAGCGGGCGAAAACCCATGCCGCCCGAGATGAGAGCCTTGACGTTATTGGAGGCGAGATGGTTCACCGGGGCCATGCAGCCTCCTGATTCATGGGGGACATTGGGGAGAGTCGAGACATCTTTTATTTCTCCATTTTCAATGGCGACCAGCGTGTACAAGGCACAATGGCCAAAGTGGGCATCGACTGCGGCATCAAGGCCACCGGGGGTAGCCGAGGGGACGGCGATAAGCGTATTCATGACAGTACTCCTAGGTTTTGGTTATTCGTAAAGCAGGTTGAGCATGTTGCCCCAGGCGGTCTCCAGCAGATGGCAGGCCGCGCTGTTTCCTGTTTCGGTCAGTGTTTTTTTCTGAACCATGGCTTCAGTGACTGTGTGGTCATGGGGAAAACGGCATAGTATGGGATAGCCATGATTGTTGCAGAATGTCTCAATAGCCATGGATTGTTCCGGGTTGAGGTCGAATTTATTGATAAGCACGGTTGTTTTTGTCTTGAATCGCGCACAGAGTTCCGCGACTCGTTTCAGGTCGTGCAGCCCTGATTGAGTCGGCTCTGTCACGATGACAGCCAAATTGGTTCCTGCCAGGGAGCTGATGACAGGGCAGCCGATGCCCGGAGCGCCATCGCTGAGGACGAGGTCAAGGCCTTCTGTCGCGGCGATTTCCCTGGCATGCTGTTTGAGCAGTGTTACCAGCCTACCTGAGTTTTCTTCACCCGGAAAAAGTTGGGCGTGGATCATGGAACCGAAGCGGGTTCGTGATTCGTACCATGTGCCACAATGTTTGACTGGGAAAGCAATGGCATTTGCCGGACAGAAAGTGACACAGACCTTGCATCCTTCACAGCGAAGCGGATCGACTCTATATCCGTTTTCAGTCTGTTCAATGGCATTGAATCGGCACATGGATTGGCAGGTTCCGCAGGACTCGCAAGAAAACGCATCAATGACGGCTTCATTGCCGGAATGAAATTCTTCGCTTTTATCAATCATTGGGGAAAGTAGCAGGTGCAGGTCTGGAGCATCCACATCCAGGTCACACAGAATCGCATTACGGGCCAACCCTGCGAATGCTCCGGTGATGGAGGTCTTGCCAGCCCCTCCCTTGCCGCTGATGACCACAACTTCATGCATGTTTCACCTCGATGGCAGCCTGTTTCATCTGGCGGATTAGATCCCGAAAGGTCGGCTCCAGGGCCGTGACGCTCGTCACCGGGACTTCTCCGCGTGAATACGCTTCGGCAATGTCTCGGTTGTAGGGGATTTCTGCCCAAATCGGGATATTCTTTTCCAGGCAAAATGTTTGGACTTGTCTGTCTCCGATCCCGGATCTATTGATCACTGCGCCTATGGGCTTCTCCAAAGGAGAGAATGCTTCCCAGGCGAGCTTGAAATCATGGAAGCCGAAGGGCGTCGGTTCAGTCACTAGTACTATGCAATCGGCATTCATGACCGCACTGACAGCGGGGCAGCTGACACCGGGAGGAGAGTCGATCAGAATATCCCGTTCGTCAGAAATATCTATCCCTGACATGACTTTGCGCATGAGTGGAGGACTCATGGCTTCCCCTATTCTGAGGCGACCCATGACGAAATCCGAGTGTTCTGTTTTTCCACTTATGATCTCACCCAGTTCCCTGCGGCCAGGTGTCAGGGCATTTTCCGGGCATATAGCCAGACATCCACCGCACCCGTGACACATCTCCGGAAAAATGAGCAAGGTTCCCGCCATGACGGTAATCGCCTTGAATTGACACAGGTCAGCGCAAGAACGGCATCCAGTGCATTTGTCGTCATCTGCCTCTGGGACCTCAATGTAAGCTGATGCCGTCTGGAGTTCTCGCGGTTTGAGAAACAGGTGGAGATTCGGCTCTTCTACATCAAGGTCCACCGTGGTGAGAGGACTCTCCCAAAGGGTCGCAAGGGAGGCGGTCATGGTTGTCTTTCCGGTGCCTCCCTTGCCGCTGGCTATGGCGTAGATCACTTGTTCGCGCCCTCTCGTCCGTTTGGTTCACTTGCCATATTCACTTCTCCTGCCATGAACTTGTCCACAGCTTGACGTACGGTCATGTTTTCAACGTCTTGTCCGACATGGATGCCTGCAGCTGAAAGGGCTGCAAACGCTTTGGGACCGACATACCCGGTCAGAACTGCATCGGCATTGGAGTTGGCGACACTTTCCGCAGCCTGGATGCCTGCCCCTTGATTCATGACTTGGGATGCACCATTATCCATATAAGTACTTTCCATGGTTGAGAGGTCGACGATTACAAACCCTCCGGCCCGCCCAAAGCGGGGATCGACCTGGTCATCAAGGCTCGGTCCTTCACTGGAGACTGCAACCGTCTTAATGGGGCCATTTGGAGTTCCTTGTGTGAAACCGGAGCCAGGAGTTCTGTTGCGTTGGCGATTGCCTTGTCCCATGCCTTGCCCTTGTCCCTGCCCCATGCCTTGTCCGGCATTACGGCATTGTCCTTGCCCGGCACCTCTTCCCTGTCCTCGTCCCATTCCTTGTCCGGCACCCATGGCACCGCCTCTGTTTCTTCCTCGCATTATTGCATCTCCTTGTGTCGAGAGTTGCTCCCGCTCATCGTTGGCAAGCATGTAGGCTCCACCATCGATTTCAATGGCCCAGCCATTGGTCAGAGCCATGGCTACATCATTTCTGGCCTTGGACAGGATGCGACTCAGAGTGGGGCGGGAGACACCCATTTGGTCCGCAGCCTCCTGTTGCATGAGGCCACCGCCATCAACCAACCGAATTGCTTCAAATCCCTCCAGAGAGAGAGGCTGGCGCGTCAGTTCTTTCAAAGGAATACCCTGTGGTTTGAAGAAAACCGCGTCTGGCATTCCCTGGACAAACCGTTTCTTTTTTTTCGTCCCATTTTTCCCTCATTCTTATGAACACATGCACATATGACGATATTCTCAGTGAAAGCAAAGTCAAGCTTAAAATGAACATATGTTCAAAATAATTGTGTGTGTAATTTTTAATATTCTGTTATTATTAACTAATTTTTAGTTGCCTAAAATACACTGTCTTTCGACGTTCGTGCTTGTGTGTCTTTTGTTATTCCTTCTGCGTAGGGAGAGGCCTCTCTTTTCCATTGTCATCAGAATCCGGTTTTTGTTTGCTCACCGTGTTCAATCGGTATATGGAAGGTGCTGATCTTTTGGGATTATGGGTATTCACTTGAAGATGAGGGGTTTGATTTGAGCTTTGAATTATTGGAGAAGTTTCGCGACCCGGAACTCTGTCGCAAGATACTCGATAAAATGCAGGCTGAATTAGGAAGAGAACTTCGGTTCATGGAAGTTTGTGGCACGCATACAGTTGCCATCTTTCAGAGTGGACTTCGTTCCTTATTGCCGGAGAAAATTGTTCACTTGAGTGGACCGGGGTGTCCCGTCTGTGTGACTCACGAATCCGAGGTGAATGCTTTTCTGGATTTGGCTGAAAAGGAAACCGTTATTCTGGCAACCTTCGGGGATCTGATGCGAGTGCCAGGTGATAAAGGGCGGAATCTGAAAAAGGCGACGGCTGATGGTGCGCGTGTCAAAGTGGTGTATTCCCCTTTTGATACATTGAAACTCGCAAAAGATAATCCTGATGAGTTGGTCGTTTTCATCGGTGTCGGATTTGAAACGACTGCCCCGACTATCGCAGCAACCATGAAGATGGCTCGGGAGCAGGGGATTACCAATCTTCGAGTGCTTTGTTTCCACAAAACTGTGCCTTCCGCGCTGGAGGCTCTGTTGACAGATGCCCTGACCAGTATCGACGGGTTTATTTTGCCAGGGCATGTTTCCGCCATAATAGGATTGGAGCCATACCGTTTTATCGCTGAAAAGTATGGAAAGTCGGCGATTGTCACTGGGTTTGAACCCCTTGATATCCTGCAATCCCTGACCCAGATGATTGATTGGCGAAACCGGGGCGAATCGCATGTGACCAATAACTATACACGTATTGTCAGTGATACAGGGAATACCAAAGCGCTCGAAATCATGTACGAAGTCTTTGAGCCGACCGATGCTTTGTGGCGTGGAATCGGGAATATCGCGGGATCCGGTCTCGAAATTCGTCAGGAATGGGAACTCTTTGATGCCAAGAAAGAATTTGGAATTGTCATCAAGGAAGGTCCGGCCTTGGCCGGATGCAAGTGTGGGGACATCCTCAAGGGTATCAAACAACCTGATGAATGTCCGCTCTTCAAAAAAGCGTGTACTCCCGCCAATCCTGTCGGACCGTGCATGGTCTCAACAGAAGGCAGTTGTGCAGCCTATTACAAATACAAAGTGGATTAGAAATGAGTGACAAGGTTCTCCTCGATTACGGCAGCGGCGGGCGTGCTTCTCAGCGTCTCATTTCGGAACTTTTTCTCAAGCATCTTGGCAATGATGAGTTGAATCGGCTGAATGATGCCGCTGAATTAACCCTTTCCGGCAAAGTTGCCATGTCCACGGATTCATTCGTTGTGGACCCAATTTTTTTCCCGGGTGGCAATATCGGTTCCTTAGCAGTTCATGGAACTGTGAATGATGTCGCCATGATGGGAGCTATCCCTCGGCACATTACCTGTGCATATATTTTGGAAGAAGGTTTACCCATGGATGATCTGGAAAAGATCGTCACAAGCATGGGGCAGGCAGCGCGTGAAGCTGGGGTTACGGTAGTCAGTGGCGATACAAAGGTCGTTCCGAAGGGAGCGGTTGACAAAATATTTATCAATACCACTGGAATTGGTGATATTATCGTGGATCCAGTTCCAAGTGGGGATGCTGCGCAAGTCGGTGACGCAGTCCTGCTTTCCGGGACGCTTGGAGATCATGGTTTAACAATCCTTGGTACTCGCGAAGGCTTGGATTTTGAGGCCAAAGTGGAGTCAGATTGCGCATCCTTAAACCATCTTCTTGTCAAGTTGGTCCGCGAACTACCGGAAGTTCATGTCCTGCGTGATCCGACGCGGGGAGGGTTAGCGACCACGATGAACGAAATCACCCTCAGCTCCAATGTTTGTTGTGAACTTGTCGAGAAGGAGTTACCAATCCGGGCCGAGGTTCAGGGGGGGTGTTCCATTCTCGGACTTGATCCTTTGTACCTGGCCAATGAAGGCAAATTCCTTTGCATCCTGCCTCAGGCTCATGCGGAAAAGGCTCTGGAAATCATGCGCGCTGATCCCCTTGGGCACGGTGCATGCCAGATTGGTTCGATTACAGATGCCAATCCCGGCAAAGTTGTTTTGATTACCAAACTCGGCGGCAAGCGGTTGTTGAACATGCTCGAAGGTGAACAGTTGCCTCGGATTTGTTAGGATGGAGCATCTTGACGACGGTTATTGTCTGCATTTTCAATACAAGAAGGCCCCGGAGAGTCGATCTCCGGGGCCTTCTTGTATTCAATCCAGTGAATGAGGATCAGCGAGTTCCCAGTCGTTCCGCCTGTTCTCTTTCTACAATGAGTGCCGCTGCGCGGCGGGCAAGCTGTGTGATTTCCGGTTTGGAAATCTGATCATCAGCGCCAACCGTCAAGCCCCGGTGACGAAGTTTTTCGGTTATCAAAGAAGAGAAGAGAATGACGGGCAAATCCTTCATGATCGGATCTTCCTTGATGCGTTTGGTCAAGTGATGTCCATCCATCATAGGCATTTCAATGTCGGAAACAATAACTTGAACAAAATCAGTGATTGGACGATTTTCTTCCACCGCCATCTGTCTTATTTCCTTCAGGCGATCCCAACACTCTCTGCCATTGTTGGTCTTTTCCACCCGAAACCCTGCCTGGCCCAGCATGTCGTGAATCATTTCTCGGATGAGAGGGGAGTCATCGGCAATAAGCGCTTTATACCCTGTATGCGCGATGTTCTCGAAGGTGTCATCCAGCTTGAGGCGCATGGTCGGATTCAATTCAGAAACAATACGTTCCAGATCAAGGATGAAAACGATACGGTTATCGAATTTGACAACTCCTGTGATGGAGTCTCCGGACAGGGCGGAGACATAGCGGTTAGGAGCTTCGACATCTTCCCAACTGATACGATGGATGCGAGTGACACCGGAGACCATGAAAGCCGACGTTATCTGGTTGAATTCTGTCACAATGACTTTGGGAGGTTCATTTTCAATGCGTTTTTTCTTGAGCCAGACAGACAAATCGAGCAGCGGAATGATGCGGGAGCGAAGATTGAACGCCCCCAGCACCGATTTATGTGAAACTTCCGGCATCTCGGTAACTTCCGGCATTCTGATGATTTCCAGAACCTTCGCAACGTTAACGCCGTAGTAGCTTTTACGGCTAATCTTTTTCCCTTCGCCGTTATTGTGCTCGATTATTTCCTGATTAAGCTCGCCATCACTTTCTCCCTTGGGTTCTTCCTCAAGGTAGAATTCGACGATCTCAAGCTCGTTTGTGCCTGCTTCAAGCAATATCTCGGTTGTTCCGGTGGACATGAAAGCACCGTTTCCTTTTTCAAGAGTTCGAAAGAGTTCTGTGCGTTAGACTCTTATTTAACCGTTATTGCGGAATCTCGTCAATGAGAGTTTCCGGAGTGGCTGGTTCTGCGGCTTCCAAGGTTGCCATTATAGATGTCGCCTTTTCGAGTTCGTCCCAGTCCTGGCATTGCAGAAGAGAGGCTCGCAAGGACCGTATCCCTCTTAAGCCCTTTGCATAACGAGGAATTATTGAACGTATCTTTCTGAATGATCGGTCATCTCCCTCATAGGTGCGAGTCAGCCTGATATGTTCACGGACAACTTCAGCCAGGGCTGTTCCTGTGCGGAGGGTGGGGATTTCCCCGTTCTGCAATGCCGTGAAACGAGAAAAAATAGCTGGGTCATAAAGCGCACCGCGAGCGAACATCACGGTGTCTATTCCGGTTTCCTGAATACATCGGACACCGTCTTCAGCCGTAAACAGATCGCCAGAGCCAATCACCGGGATAGAAACTGCGTCTTTCAACAGTTTGAGTTTGGTCCAATCTGCAGAGCCGGAAAACATCTGCTTGCCATAACGTGGATGCATAGTCACCCAATCGACGCCGACGTCCTGAAGACGTTTACCTAATTCTATATATATGTCTTCGCCGTTTTTGAACCCGAGGCGAAATTTTATACCAACACGGCCGCCTTCTGGGTGTACTTCGGCGCTTCTTACCATTATTGAAGCCAATTGGACGAGTTTGTCTATGTCGTCCATGAGTTTGACGCCGCTGCCGGATTTGAGGACTTTGCGAACCGGGCATCCTGCATTCAGGTCAAAGTTGCGATATCCGAGTCCGACAAGCTCTTCCATGACGGGTTTGAAATAGTGCGGATCAGCCCCGAATAATTGGAGGACCATGGGGTCATCCTCAGGGCAGGTCGCTATCAAACGTTGCGTTCCGACATTGGCAAATGCCATGCCTTTCACGCTGACCATTTCTGAACAGCAGACACTACACCCAAATTTTTTGGAGAGCAGTCGAAAGGGAAGATCGGAATATCCTGCTAAGGGGGCAAGCCAAGGAGAATCTTTTTGTATAATAATTTCACTCATGGTGAGAAGCTCATAATGGGAGTTTTCAGATCAGTCAAAGAGAAAGGGTGAAGGCACCCATGAGACGATGAAAAAAGGAGTGGAAACGGTGAAACCGCGTCATAGGGCGCTTTTATAGGGATTAAGGCTAAATATGTAAACGTTTTGGTGGTCTGTATCTTGAAATTATTTCGAAAAAATACAAGAAGAGGGTTGACAAAAAGGCTCTTTCCAACTTAAACACGCCCGTCTTCGAGCGAAAGGTTTCACGAAACAGCATGTAAATGCAGATTGTGAAGAAAAACCAAAAAAACTCTTGCTTTTTGAAATATTGATGGATAAGACTTCGTTCCCGGTGCTGGCGTAGCTCAATTGGTAGAGCAGCTGATTTGTAATCAGCAGGTTGCGGGTTCAAGTCCCATCGCCAGCTCCAAAGACAATGGTGGGGTTCCCGAGTGGCCAAAGGGAACAGACTGTAAATCTGTCGGCGTTCGCCTTCGGAGGTTCAAATCCTCCCCCCACCACCACGAATTTCATAGCCGCGCTGTAGGAGATGCCCCCAAGAGGGGTGTTGGTGACTACGGAGAGTGAGCGGGAATAGCTCAATTGGTAGAGCATCAGCCTTCCAAGCTGAGGGTTGCGGGTTCGAGTCCCGTTTCCCGCTCCACGTTCTATCTCTCAAGTCACATATTCTCCTTAATAGAATCGGGCTCAGCCCGGAAAGCAGGCGGTCATGTCTTGATAAAAGACGTGAATACCGGTACTAGCCCGGTCATGGACAGGCTTGTCCATGACTTTGTTTATTTTAGAGTAATAAAAACTATACAACTTTTACGTTAGGGGGATCACAATGGGTAAAGCTAAATTTGAACGTAGCAAGCCTCACGTTAACGTCGGAACCATTGGTCACATTGACCATGGTAAGACTACTCTGACTGCTGCTATCACCAAACTGGCCGCCATGGCTGGTCACGGCGAATACGTTGCTTTCGATGAGATCGATAAGGCTCCTGAAGAAAAAGAGCGCGGCATTACCATCGCTACAGCTCACGTCGAGTACGAGACTGCAAATCGTCACTATGCTCACGTGGACTGCCCCGGTCACGCCGATTACATCAAGAACATGATCACAGGTGCTGCCCAGATGGATGGCGCTATTCTGGTCTGCGCAGCCACTGATGGTCCCATGCCTCAGACTCGTGAGCACATCCTGCTCGCTCGTCAGGTTGGTGTGCCCGCAATGGTCGTCTTCCTGAATAAATGCGACATGGTTGATGACGAGGAGTTGCTTGAGCTGGTCGAGATGGAAGTTCGTGAGCTGCTCGACAAGTACGAATTCCCCGGTGACGATATTCCAGTCATCCTGGGTTCCGCTTTGAAAGCTCTGGAATGCGATTCCGTTGATGACGAAGCTGCCAAGCCCATTTATGAGCTGCTCGAAGCCTGTGATTCCTACATCCCTGAGCCAGAGCGCGACATTGATATGCCGTTCCTGATGCCTGTTGAGGATGTTTTCTCCATCTCCGGTCGTGGTACTGTTATCACCGGCCGTGTAGAGCGCGGTGTTATCACCGTTGGTGAAGAAGTCGAAATCGTTGGTATCAAGGACACCATCAAGACCACCTGCACAGGTGTCGAGATGTTCCGTAAGCTGCTTGATCAGGGTCAGGCCGGTGACAACGTCGGTCTGCTGATTCGTGGAGTTAAGCGTGAAGAAGTCGAGCGTGGTCAGGTTGCTGCCAAGCCCGGTTCCATCAACCCGCACACCAAGTTCAAGGCTGAGGTCTACGTCCTCTCCAAAGACGAAGGTGGACGCCACACCCCGTTTTTCTCCGGTTACCGTCCTCAGTTCTACTTCCGTACAACTGACATCACTGGTGTCGTTACTCTGGAAGATGGTATCGAGATGGTTATGCCCGGCGATAACGCCACTTTCAATGTCGAGATGATTGCACCTATCGCCATGGAAATCGGACTGCGCTTCGCTATTCGCGAAGGTGGACGTACCGTTGGTGCAGGTGTTGTCACCGAGATCGTGGAGTAACACATGCGCATCAATATTCAACTGCAGTGCACAGAGTGCAAGCGTAAGAACTACGCAACGCAGAAGAACAAGAAGAATACTACAGGTCGTCTGGAAGTGAGCAAGTATTGTCCATGGGACAAGAAGCACACTCTCCACAAAGAGTCCAAGTAGATTCGATAGAGCAGGGGTATAGTTCCAACGGCTAGAACGCCGGTCTCCAAAACCGGATGCTGGGGGTTCGAATCCCTCTACCCCTGCCAATTAAGTCTTTGAAAGCGGGCGTTTCGGGGCCTTGTCAATGAAGGCAAGGCTCTGCGACCCGCTCAATAATTTGGGAAGAAGAAAGTTATGGCCAAGAGAAAAGGCAAAAAAGCCACAGAGAAGCAGGCCGCGCAGGCAACTGCTACCGGTCCCGTCGGAAAGGTCAAAGAATTCGTAGAGTTCTTTGAGGAATCCAAGGTCGAGATCAAAAAGGTTGTCTGGCCGACTCGAAAGGAAATCGTAACCACGAGTGTCGCCGTGCTTGTCGTGAGTATTGTCATAGCCCTGTATCTTGGGCTTGTCGATCTTGCGTTCTCTAAGTTCGTCGAGGCCATACTGTCCTAAGTCCCTTTTACGAGCAAAGGCTGGATCACACTATGGATGCCATATTGGAACAAGCTTCTCCCCGCGCACGTTGGTACATTGTTCATACCTATTCAGGTTTTGAACAGCGTGTCGAGTTGACCGTCAAGGAGATGATGCGGACAGGGCAAGACAAGGGTCTCATTGAAGAGGTCGTCATGCCCACCGAAAAGATCGTCGAGATGGTTAAGGGTGAGCGTAAAACGTCCACCAGGAAGTTTTACCCCGGGTATATCATGATCAAAATGATTTTGACCGATGATACCTGGCATCTGATTCAGTCCATCCCGCGTGTCACCGGGTTTGTCGGTGGTAAAAATCGACCGACTCCAATGCGTGATAGCGAGGCGGAGAACATTCTCAACATGATGGAAAGCCGTCAGGAAAAACCTCGTCCCAAGTTCAACTTTGAGCGCAGTGATGAGGTCCGGGTCATTGATGGTCCGTTCAGCGGTTTTAACGGTGTTGTGGAAGAAGTCAATTACGACAAGGGAAAACTCAAGGTTTCCGTCTCCATTTTCGGGCGTCAAACTCCAGTGGAGCTTGACTTTGTCCAAGTGGACAAAGGGTAGCCCGCATATTCTCGCTAACTGCGAAATTTCTCATCGAGGAATACAATGGCCAAGAAAGAATTAGGAAAGATCAAACTGCAGATACCTGCAGGTGGCGCCAATCCTTCCCCGCCGGTCGGTCCGGCTCTGGGACAACATGGTGTCAACATTATGGAATTCTGTAAGGCATTTAATGCCAAGACACAGGACCAGAAGGGACTCATCATCCCTGTCGTCATCACGGTTTATGCAGACCGTTCCTTTGACTTCATCACCAAGACCCCACCTGCAGCAGTGCTGCTTCTCAAGGCCGCAGGCCTGGAGAAAGGTTCTGGTGAGCCGAACAAGGAAAAGGTCGGTAAAGTCACCCGAGCCCAGGTTCAGGAGATCGCCGAGTTGAAGATGGTGGATTTGAACGCCAATGACATCGAGAATGCGATGCTGCAGATTGAGGGCACCGCCCGCAGCATGGGTATCGATATCAAAGGCTAGTGAGGAAATAAGAAATGCCTAAGCATGGAAAAAATTACCGCAATGCTGTCGGTGATCGCGACATAGTCGCTCGTGTCTCTGTTGAAGACGGTGTTAAGACCGCTGTAGAAAGCGCCTTCGCCAAATTCGACGAGACCGTCGATGTCGCCATCAACCTCGGTGTTGATCCCAAATACTCTGACCAGATGATCCGTGGTGCAGTCAGCCTGCCTAACGGGCTGGGCAAAGACGTCCGTGTGGTCGTTTTTTGCAAGCCTGAGAAGGAAGCTGAAGCCAAGGAAGCCGGGGCCGACTTTGCTGGTTCTGATGAGCTGGTCGAGAAGATTCAGGGTGGTTGGTTGGATTTCGACAAAGCTGTTGCAACCCCGGACATGATGGCCGTGGTTGGTAAGATTGGTCGAGTTCTGGGACCCCGCGGGTTGATGCCGAATGCCAAGACAGGAACTGTGACAATGGATGTTGCCACAGCCGTTACTGAACTCAAGGCCGGTAAGGTCGAGTTCAAGGTCGACAAGGCCGGTATTCTGCACGCCCCGATCGGGAAAGTTTCCTTTGGCGCTGAGAAATTGTGTGAAAACCTGAGGACTCTTTTGTCCAAGGTTGTCAGCATGAAGCCTTCTTCTGCCAAGGGAACGTACATGAAGTCTGTGGCTGTTGCCACGACCATGGGACCCGGTGTCAAAATCGATCCTGTGACTGTCCGGAAATTTCTGGATATAAACTAAATGGTATGCCGGGCACCTCTTTCCCGGGGTGCCCTGTAGATAACGCACGGGAAGTTGAGTCAGAGACGGCAGGTGGGGCCTGTGTCCCCTTAAAATCCTGCTCAGACAACGCTTTGACCTGCTTTCCGGGCCTAGACGAGGAGTGGTAGATGAACAGGCAAGAAAAAGCCCAGATCATCGAGCAGCTGAACGAAAAGGCTGCGCGGGCGAGCATTGCCGTCGTCACTGACTTCAAGAGCTTGAGTGTTGAGGAGCTGACTGTGCTCCGTTCCAAGTGCTTTGAAGCCGGTGTAGACTACCAAGTCGTCAAGAACACCCTGGCCCGGTTGGCTCTCAAGGACACCGATCACGGTGGCCTGAGCGAACACTTTAAAGAGAACTGCGCTGTTGCATTGGGTTACGAAGATCCTGTTGCTCTTGCAAAAGTGCTGGCCGATTTCGATAAGGAGAACAAAAAGTTTTCCATTCGTTTCGGTTCTCTTGAAGGGAAGTTTCTTGATAACGACGGCGTGAAGGAACTCGCCAAGATGCCCAGCAAGCCTGAGCTTCTGAGTTCCGTACTCGGCACCATGCAGGCCGTACCGCGCAATTTCGTTTGCTTGTTCGCAAACATCGAACGCAAATTCCTGTATGCCTTGACTGCCATCAAGGAACAGAAGGAAGCTGCGTAAACAAGGTTCAAAGCGAATCGATTTCTTAAGGAGAATTTATCATGGCTGATATCACTAAAGAACAAGTTGTCGAGTTCATCGGCAACATGACTGTCCTGGAACTGTCCGAATTCATTAAAGAGCTCGAAGATGTCTTCGGCGTTGAAGCTGCTGCTCCCGCTGCTGCTGTCATGGCTGCTCCGGTTGCTGGTGAAGCTGCCGCTGCTGAAGAGCAGACTGAATTCGACGTTATCCTGAAGGGTGCTGGCGGCAACAAAATCGCCGTCATTAAAGCCGTTCGCGCTATCACCGGTCTGGGCTTGAAAGAAGCCAAGGCAATCGTTGATGAAGCTCCCAAGGCTCTCAAGGAAGGCGTTTCCAAGGACGAGGCTGACGAGGCTGCTAAGCAGCTTGAGGAAGCTGGCGCCGAAGTTGAAGTTAAATAACTTCAGCCATTTAAGCTATTCATAGCAGAGAGCGCTCACCCTGAAAAATGGGTGTTGCGCTCTTTGCTCTGTCTATGTATATACTGGATAAATAGCCTTACATTCTGGGTTTAAGCTTACGAAGGCGCGAAAGCGTCTGCTCCTCGTTGAAACATGTGCCGAAAAAGCATGTATCGGCCATGGCTTAGCACCCCGTTTTCTCGCAGCGGCATCATCCACGAGTCGCTGTGCCGACTGAGGGCAAGGGTTGCCACGTAAACCCCACGTCCCAACCATCAACCACTCATACATGAGGGTACAATGGGTCATTTCAGAAAAACATTCGGTAGCATCGTCAACACGCTTCCTATCCCGCATCTGCTCGAATTGCAGGTCGACTCTTACAAGCGCTTCTTGCAAGAGGGCACTTTACCTGCCAGCCGAGGAGACTTCGGTCTTGAGGGCGTGTATCGGTCCGTGTTTCCCATTGAAGATTTCAACAAGACCGCTAGCCTTGATTTTGTCAGTTATGACATTGGTGAACCAAAATACGACGTCGATGAGTGCATTTCGAAAGGTCTGACCTACGAAGCGCCCATTCGTATAACTGTCCGTCTCGTAGTTTTCGACGTGGATGAAGAGACAGGCAACCGCACCATTCGTGACATCAAGGAACAGGACATATACTTCGGGACTATCCCGTTGATGACTGAAAAGGGAACGTACGTCATCAATGGAACCGAGCGTGTCATTGTCAACCAGTTACAACGCTCCCCCGGTATCATTTTCGAACATGATTCCGGTAAGTCACATTCCAGTAGAAAGGTCTTGTACTCAAGCCGGATCATCCCCATGAGAGGGTCCTGGCTTGATTTCGACTTCGATCATAAGGACATCTTGTATGTTCGTATTGACCGTCGTCGCAAGATGCCTGCAACCATTCTTCTTAAGGCCATGGGCCTCTCTCGCGCAGACATCTTGGAGTACTTTTACGATACAGAAAGTTACACTTTGCTTAAAAACAAAGTGATGCGTTCCGTCGTAGATGACCAGTACAGAAAAGAAGTTGCCTTCACTGATATTAAAATCGGTGACAAGGTTGTGGTCAAGGAAGGAGCCAGCATCACCCGTGGTGCCTGGAAGAAGCTCATTAAGAATGATGTGACATCCATTGAAGTGGATCCCACATCACTTTATGGTCTTTATCTGGCTGCCGATATGGTAGACAAGCACGGTGAGGTTATAGCCGAAGCCGCAGAAGAATTGACGCTTGAGTTGGTCGAAAAAATACGTGACGCCAAGGTCAAGGAGCTTAATGTTCTCCATACCCGCGGCATGGAAGTTTCCGACGCTCTTCGCAATACGCTCTTGCTTGACAAGACCACTGATATGGAGACTGCTCAGATCGAGATTTATCGACGTCTGCGTCCCAGTTCTCCTCCGACTCCCGAGATTGCTTCCAACTTCTTTGAGAACTTGTTCCGTAGCTCGGACTATTATGATCTCTCCAGTGTTGGCCGTTATAAATTGAATTCCCGTTTGAATCAGGAAGTGGACCTCAATACCCGCACCCTGAACAACGAGGACATTCTGCTGGCTGTCAAGGAGTTGATGCGACTCAAGGACACTCACGGACCTGCTGATGATATTGATCATCTTGGTAACCGTCGAGTTCGTCCGGTGGGCGAACTGGTCGAAAACCAGTATCGTATTGGACTTGTTCGCATGGAACGGGCCATCAAGGAGCGTATGAGCCTGCAGGAAGTGGCCACGCTCATGCCTCATGACCTCATCAATCCAAAGCCGGTAGCCGCTGTGTTGAAAGAGTTCTTCGGAACTTCACAGCTGAGCCAGTTCATGGATCAAACCAACCCTCTTTCCGAAGTGACACACAAACGTCGCCTTTCGGCTTTGGGACCCGGTGGTTTGACTCGCGAACGTGCAGGCTTTGAGGTTCGAGATGTTCATACTTCTCACTATGGCCGTATCTGCCCGATTGAGACTCCTGAAGGACCGAATATTGGTCTGATCGTCTCTTTGACCACCTATGCCAAAGTCAACGATTACGGATTCATCGAAACACCGTATCGTATGGTCAAAGACAAGCAGACGACAAACGAAATATACTACATGGACGCCTCCAAGGAAGCTAAGGAGACCGTGGCTCAGGCCAACGCCCCTCTCGATGCTAATGGAGTTTTCGTCAATCCGCGTGTCAATGCGCGCATAGCGGGTGATGTTCAGCTGACCGCAGCTGAAGATGTCACCTGCATGGATATCAGCCCAAGTCAGACGGTTTCGATCTCTGCGGCGCTGATTCCGTTCCTGGAACATGATGATGCCAACCGCGCACTCATGGGATCGAACATGATGCGGCAGGCTGTCCCGTTGTTACAGGCTGAACAGCCTCTGGTCGGAACCGGCATGGAAGGCCCGGTCGCTCGCGATTCCGGAGCCTGCGTGCTTGCCGAGGAAGATGGAGTTGTTCATTACGTTGACTCCGAAAGAGTTGTTGTCAACTACGAGGGTGGCATCTACGGGAAATCCGGTGGTTCCAAGCACTATGAGTTCCAGAAATGGCACAAGTCCAACCAGAACTCCTGTTTCGGGCAACGCCCGAAAGTCCAGGTTGGTCAGGTTGTCAAGAAAGGAGCTGTCCTCGCTGATGGTCCTGGAATTGACGATGGAGAACTTGCTCTTGGTAAGAACCTGCTTGTCGCGTTCATGCCTTGGTGCGGGTTTAACTTCGAGGATTCCATTCTCATTTCCGAACGTATGGTCAAGGAAGACGTGTTCACCTCGATTCATATTGAGGAATTTGAACTGGTTGCCCGCGATACCAAATTAGGACCCGAAGAAGTCACGCGTGATATCTCAAACGTCTCTGAAGAGATGCTGAGAAATCTGGATGACTGCGGTATTATTCGGATTGGTGCCCGCATCAAGCCTGATGATATCATGGTTGGTAAGATTACCCCCAAAGGTGAGACCCAGCTGACTCCTGAAGAGAAATTGCTTCGCGCCATTTTCGGCGATAAAGCCCGTGATGTGAAGAACACCTCGTTGAAAGTGCCGCCGGGAATCTCAGGGACTATTGTTGATGTCAAAGTCTTCAACCGTCGTTCTTCGGACAAGGATGATCGGACCAAGGCAATCGAGGATGCAGAACTTGCAGCATTCGATGCCAAGGAAGTGAAGCACATCGCAGCATTGACAGATAAAACTCGGGATCGGATCTGGGCAGTTTGCGAAGGCGGAAGGCTCAAGAAAGACCTGGTTGGTTCCAAGAAAACTGTTCTTGGTAAATCTGGTGAAGTTGTTGAGCGTGAAGCCATTGATGGTGTCCCGGTTAAGAAGCTCATCGGTGTCTTTGACCGAGAAGCAAATGATCAAGTGAAACTGATTATCGCGGATTATGAATCCCAGATTCAGTTCATTAATAATATATATGATGTCAAACGCGAGAAGGTCACCGAAGGTGATGATCTGCCTCCGGGAGTCATCAAGATGGTCAAAGTCTACGTCGCCGTGAAACGTAAATTGAGCGTTGGTGATAAAATGGCTGGCCGTCACGGTAATAAAGGTGTTGTTTCCTGCATTCTTCCTGAAGAGGATATGCCGTTCTTCGATGATGGAACCCCGATGGATATCGTTTTGAATCCTCTCGGTGTCCCGTCCCGTATGAACATCGGGCAGATCATGGAAACACATTTGGGTATGGCTGGTCGTAAGCTTGGTATGCAGTTGGCAGAGCAATTGGATGGTTCCATCCAGAACTTGCGCGAGCATGCGAAGGAAGTCTTTGAGACGCCGGACATGGCTGATTTTATCGATACATTGAGTGATGATGAGCTTGTTACTTGTGTCAAGAAAGCCAGCCGGGGCATCGTTGCCAAGACACCGGTTTTCGATGGTGCAAGCGAAGAAGAGATCTGGGGCTGGCTGACCAAGGCCGGTTGTGCTGATGATGGTAAATTCATCTTGTATGATGGCCGCACCGGCGAGCCGTTCCACAGCAGAGTCACAGTGGGTATCATGTATATCCTGAAGCTCCACCATCTGGTTGATGAAAAAATCCATGCCCGTTCCACTGGTCCCTACTCCCTTGTTACTCAGCAGCCGCTGGGTGGTAAGGCTCAGTTTGGTGGTCAGCGTTTGGGTGAGATGGAAGTCTGGGCCCTGGAGGCCTATGGCGCCGCCTACCTTTTGCAGGAATTCCTCACAGTCAAATCCGATGATGTGCAGGGTCGTGTGAAAATGTATGAGAAAATCGTCAAAGGCGACAACTTCCTGGAAGCCGGATTGCCGGAATCCTTCAACGTTCTGGTTAAGGAACTCATGTCGCTGGGTCTTGATGTGACTCTGCATTATGAGGACCGGAAGCGGCCTGCAACTCCCGTTTATAACGGGCCTAAGCCGCTGCATCCATAGAGCCAGGTTGATTTAAGGTGAAATAGCCCGGCCAGTCGAATGGCTGGTCGGGCATCATATAACTTTTTACGATAGGGGATATCCATGACGTTGGACGATCTGTTCACCTTGCGTGGAGCGCCGAATGCCGCGGCTCAGGGCCGCAACCTGAAGGCTATCCAGATATCCATTGCCGCGCCTGAGACCATTCGCGAATGGTCCTTTGGCGAGGTTAAAAAACCGGAAACCATCAATTACCGTACTTTCAAGCCTGAACGTGATGGCCTCTTTTGCGCCAAAATTTTCGGCCCAGTGAAAGACTATGAGTGCAACTGCGGCAAGTACAAGCGCATGAAGCACCGCGGTATTGTTTGCGAAAAGTGCGGAGTCGAGGTTATTGCCTCCAAGGTTCGTCGCGAACGTATGGGGCACATCGAGTTGGCTGCACCGGTTGCGCATATCTGGTTTCTGAAAACCCTGCCATCCAAAATTGGTACATTGCTCGATATCACGATGGCTGATCTCGAGAAGGTGCTGTACTTCGATTCCTTCATCGTTCTTGATCCGGGGGAAACTCCGCTTAAGAAACATCAGGTTGTTTCTGAAGATCAATATTTTCAGGTTATCGACCATTTCGGTGAAGACGCTCTTGAAGTTGGTATGGGAGCTGAAACCGTCCGTACTATGCTTGAAGCGCTTGATTTGCCGACTTTGCGGGCCGACCTGCGTGAAGAGTCTCAGACCACACGGTCGCAGACCAAGAAAAAGAAGATCACGAAACGTCTGAAGATCGTCGAGGCTTTCCTCGAATCAGGTAACAAGCCTGAATGGATGATCATGGAAGTAATTCCCATCATTCCGCCTGAGCTTCGTCCCTTGGTTCCTCTTGATGGTGGACGTTTTGCCACATCTGACCTCAATGATCTCTATCGCCGCGTTATCAACCGCAACAATCGTCTTAAACGATTGTTGGAACTCGGTGCTCCCGAGATTATCATCCGAAATGAAAAAAGGATGTTGCAGGAAGCTGTTGATGCTCTCTTTGATAATGGCCGCCGGGGGCGTGCAATTACGGGTACCAACGGCCGTCCTCTGAAATCCCTGTCAGATATGATCAAGGGTAAACAAGGACGTTTTCGTCAGAACCTGCTTGGTAAACGTGTCGATTATTCCGGGCGTTCAGTTATTGTTGTCGGGCCGAAATTGAAACTGCACCAGTGCGGACTGCCAAAGAAAATGGCTCTTGAGCTTTTCAAGCCTTTTATCTACGCAGAACTGGAAAAACGCGATATCGCCACGACCATCAAGTCTGCAAAGAAAATGGTCGAGCGTGAAGACCTCGTCGTCTGGGATATCCTGGAAGACGTTGTTCGCGAATATCCTATCATGCTCAACCGTGCTCCGACTCTGCACAGACTGGGAATCCAGGCTTTTGAGCCAACACTTGTTGAGGGGAAGGCCATTCAGTTACACCCTCTCGTCTGTTCCGCATATAACGCTGACTTTGACGGTGATCAGATGGCTGTTCACGTTCCATTGTCCGTTGAGGCTCAGATTGAGTGCCGTGTCCTGATGATGTCCACTAACAACATCCTCAGCCCCTCGAATGGAACTCCCATCATTAATCCCTCTCAGGATATTGTTCTTGGTCTGTACTATCTGACCACGCCTCGCTCTTTTGAGAAGGGAGAGGGAATGATCTTCTCCGATCCGGCAGAAGTCATCTCCGCTTATGATCATGGTGCCGTCGGACTGCATGCGCGTGTCAAAGTTCGCATCAATGGGAAATTGGAAGAGACAACCACCGGACGTGTTATCGTCAGTGAGTTGATCCCTGATGAAGTTTCCTTTGATATGGTGAACTGCGTTTTGAATAAAAAGAATATCGCAGCCTTGGTCACTGGCGCTTACCGTACAGCCGGAACCAAAGCGACCGTCATTCTTTGCGATAGGATCAAGGATCTCGGGTACGAGTTCGCTACCCGCGCCGGTGTGACTATTGGTGTCAAGGATCTCAAGATACCTGACGCCAAGGCCGGAATGCTTTCGACCGCCAACAAAGAAGTTGACGAGATCGAAAACCAGTTCCAGGACGGTATCATCACCCGGACAGAGAAATATAACAAGGTCGTGGATGTTTGGACTAAGGTTACAAACGATATCTCCAACGAAATGATGCAGGAAATGTCCACTGATGTGCTGACCGATCCAAAGACCGGCAACACAGAAGTGAACTCCAGCTTCAACCCCATCTACATGATGGCGACGTCTGGAGCCCGTGGTAACCAGGATCAGATGCGCCAGCTTGCCGGTATGCGTGGTTTGATGGCAAAACCATCCGGTGAAATTATTGAAACGCCGATTACCGCTTCTTTCCGTGAAGGCCTTTCAGTCCTTCAGTACTTCATTTCGACTCATGGAGCTCGTAAGGGACTTGCCGATACTGCGCTGAAAACAGCCAACTCAGGGTACCTGACTCGTCGTCTCGTCGATGTCGTTCAGGATGTTACCATTTCCGAGCATGACTGCGGAACTGTCGACGGGCTGGAATTGACTCACCTCATCAAGGGTGGAGAGATCAAGCAGCGTTTGCACGAACGAGTGCTCGGCCGAGTGACCATGTTTGATATTCACAATGAAGATACTGGTGAATTGATCGTCCCAGGGAACACCATTATTGATTCTGCGTATGCCAAGAAACTGGATCAATCCGGAATCAACTCGATTGCCATTCGTTCTGGGCTGACCTGTAAGTCCAAGCAGGGCATTTGCGCTATGTGTTACGGACGAGACCTGGCTCGTGGCCATCTGGTCAATGTTGGTGAGACTGTCGGTATTATCGCTGCGCAGTCTATTGGTGAGCCAGGCACTCAGTTGACCATGCGTACCTTCCATATCGGTGGAACAGCATCCAAAGAGATTGAATCTTCTTCCATTGAGTCTCAGCACAACGGGCGTGTCATCACTTCCCGTATGCGGACTGTTGTTAACTCCGAAGGGTACAAGATGGTGCTCGGAAAGAGTTGTCAGGTCGGCATTGTTGATGAGCAGGGGCGTGAACGTGAAAAATACGTTCTGCCTTCTGGAGCTCGTCTGCTTGTCGAGGATGGACAGGATATTAAAAAGGGAACCCCTCTGGCAGATTGGGACCCATACATGGAACCCTTCATTGTTGATGTCTCCGGAACGATTAAGTTCAAAGATATCATTGAAGGAAAGACCGTTCAGGAAGATCGTACTTCCAAAGCATCCTTTACCATTATGGAATACCGTACGACCAACTATCGCCCATCTGTGGGAATCCTTGGTGAAGACGGTGAACCTGTGCATAGGCCTGGCACCGATATTGATGCCAATTTTGCCATGCCCGTGGGTGCCATTATGATGGTCAAGGATGGCGATAAGGTTACAGCTGGTTCCGTTATCGCTCGTAAGCCTCGTGAATCCTCGAAGACCAAGGATATTGTTGGTGGTCTTCCTCGTGTTGCTGAACTCTTTGAGGTTCGCAAGCCCAAGGATCTCGGGGTTGTCTCTTCTATCGATGGAATTGTTACCTTTGGTGCTGAAACCAAAGGCAAACGCAAAGTCGTTGTTACCCCGGAAGTCGGTGATACAAAGGAATTCCTGATTCCCAAAGGTAAGCATATTACTGTTCAGGAATCTGATTTTGTCGAAGCCGGAGACCTTCTGACCGAAGGTAATCCTGAATTGCACGACATCCTGCGTATTAAGGGTGAAAAACACCTTGCCCGCTACCTTGTTGAAGAAATTCAGGATGTTTATCGCTTCCAGGGCGTTAATATCAACGATAAGCACATAGAAATTATTGTGCGCCAGATGCTCAAGAAGGTTTCCATTCTGGAACCGGGTTCTACCAGCTTCCTCATCGGCGAGCAGGTGGATAAGATTCGGTTCACACTGGAAAATGCCAAGGTTATGGAAGAGGGAGGCAAACCGGCTGTGGCCGAGACATTGGTTCTCGGTATCACACAGGCGTCTTTGTCCACGGATTCTTTCATATCTGCCGCATCCTTCCAGGAGACAACTAAAGTACTTACAGAGGCCTCGCTTAAGGGGAAATGCGATCACCTGCGAGGGCTCAAGGAAAATGTTATCGTCGGCCGTCTGGTTCCTGCTGGAACCGGTTTCCGCAGATACACGGATTCGGATATCATTGTTCCTGACCAGGCTGAACGTCCTGGAAAGTTCCTTGAAGAACTTGAGGACAATCCGCTTTTGGTTGAAACTGAATAATATAATAATACTCGGAAACGAGTGTATAAGAGACTGAATCGATTGGAGAGGCGTGTCCTCTCCAATCTTTTTGGATAAATTGCGGACCCCGCAAAGCAAAAGAATCGGGCAAATCGCTTGACAAGCTCTGTTTTTTTGGAGTACTTGCGGTCCTCTTTGCGCAGTAGTGCGCTTGGTATTGTATTAACTATTGATTGGAGGATTAATGCCTACCATTAACCAGCTTATTCGCAAAAGCCGCAAAGCGCAGCCCAAGCGGAAAAAAACCCCGGCTCTGTTGGAATGCCCTCAGCGTCGTGGTGTTTGCACCAGAGTGTACACAACGACTCCGAAGAAGCCGAACTCCGCGCTTCGTAAGGTTGCTCGTGTGCGCCTGACCAATGGCATCGAAGTCACCGCTTATATCGGTGGTGAAGGCCACAACCTGCAGGAACACTCCGTGGTTCTGATCCGTGGCGGTCGTGTCAAGGATTTGCCCGGTGTTCGTTACCACATCGTTCGCGGCTCTCTCGATACCTCCGGTGTTGATGATCGTCGTCGCGGTCGTTCCAAGTACGGCACCAAACGTCCTAAATAGGTTGTTGCTTTTTTCGTAATGCTCGGGATGGGATGACAAAGTAGGGCGGAGGCTGCCCGAAATAATGTCCCCCCGGCTGAACTTCAAGGAGAAAAAAATGCCTCGTAAAGGTCCTGTCACGAAACGACAGATTCTGCCCGATCCAGTATACGGCAGCAAATTGATAACTCGCTTTATCAACCGTCTGATGCTTGACGGTAAGAAAAGCACCGCGGAAAGAATTTTCTACCAGGCAATTGAAATCCTGGCTGACAAAACCAACGAAGATGCTCTGCGCGCTTTTGAAAAGTGCCTGGATAACATTCGTCCGGCTCTCGAAGTCAAATCTCGCCGTGTCGGTGGGGCTACCTATCAGGTTCCCTTGGAAGTTCGTCCTGATCGCCAGACCGCTCTGGCTATTCGCTGGATGATTTCCTACGCACGCGGTCGTGGTGAAAAGGGTATGGTAGCGCGTCTGTCCGGCGAACTGCTCGATGCTTTCAACAACCGTGGCGGCGCTGTCAAGAAGCGCGAAGATACCCACAAGATGGCTGAAGCCAACAAGGCTTTCGCCCACTACCGCTGGTAGGCACGGAGAAGTATAGTGTCGAGAAAAGTTCCAAGAGACCAACAGCGTAATATTGGTATCATGGCCCACATTGATGCGGGTAAGACAACCACCACTGAACGCATTCTGTTCTACACAGGTGTGTCTCACAAGATTGGTGAAGTCCATGACGGTGAAGCTACCATGGACTGGATGGTTCAGGAGCAGGAGCGTGGTATCACCATTACGTCTGCTGCGACGACATGCTTTTGGCGTGACCATCGTATTAATATCATTGATACTCCCGGACACGTGGATTTCACCATGGAAGTTGAACGTGCATTGCGCGTTCTCGATGGTGCCATAGCCGTTTTTGACTCCGTTGCCGGTGTTGAACCCCAGTCTGAGACTGTCTGGCGTCAGGCGGATCGCTATCGCGTTCCCCGCATGGCCTTTGTTAACAAGATGGATCGTATCGGCGCAGATTTTTTCCGGTGCGTCGAGATGATGAAAACCCGTCTTGGTGCCAAGGCTGTTCCTCTTCAGCTGCCAATCGGTGCTGAGGATGAATTTGAGGGCGTAGTCGACCTCATTGAAGGGAAAGCCTACATCTATGATCATAAAGATCACGGAGCCAGCTTCTCGACTGTAGAGGTGCCTGCAGAGCTTCAGGATCAGTATGAACTGATGCGGAGCGAGATGATCGAAGCCATTGCAGAGGAAGACGAAACGCTTCTCGAAAAGTACATGGCCGATGAACCAATTACTCCCGATGAACTTCGTGAGGGTGTTCGCAAGGCAACAAACAATCTGACTATCTGCCCGGTCCTGTGCGGTACTGCATTCCGCAATAAAGGTGTTCAGCCTTTGCTTGATGCTGTTATTGATTACATGCCTTCCCCGCTCGACATCGAAGTCATGAAGGGTATTGACCCTTCCTCCGGCGAAGAAGTGGAATGCCCCTGTGATGATGATAAACCTTTGGCCGCTTTGTCCTTCAAACTGATGACTGATCCTTTTGTCGGTCATTTGACTTTCCTGCGCCTCTACTCAGGGAAGATTGAATCCGGTGCTACATTCATGAATGGCGCTACCGGAAAGAAGGAACGCATCGGTCGACTTTTGAAAATGCACGCTAACAAGCGTGAAGAAATAAAAGAGGCTTACGCAGGCGATATTGTCGCTGCCGTTGGTCTCAAAAATCTTGCCACCGGAGATACCCTGTGCGACCTCAAGTCCTCTGTGGTACTTGAGTCACTGGATATTCCTGATCCGGTTATCGAGGTGGCTATTGAACCCAAGACTAAGGCTGACCGCGATAACCTGTCCAACGCGCTCGTCAAGCTCGCCAAGGAGGATCCTTCCTTCCGTGTGCATACAGATGATGAGACCGGACAGTGCCTGATTGCCGGAATGGGAGAGTTGCATCTCGAAATCATTGTTGATCGCCTTCTCAGGGAATTCAACGTGAATGCAAATGTGGGTGCTCCCCGTGTTGCATACAGAGAAACCATTTCCGCGTCGACCAAGGTTGATGTCAAACACGCCAAACAGTCTGGTGGACGTGGTCAGTATGGTCACGTTGTTCTCGAAGTCGAACCCAATCCTGAGAAGGGCTACGAATTCGCGGACGAAATCAAGGGCGGAGTCATTCCCAAGGAATACATTCCTGCTGTTGATAAAGGCATCGTTGATGCCATGAAGAACGGTATCATCGCCGGTTTCCCGGTTGTTGATGTGAAAGTTAAGCTGACTTTTGGTTCCTTCCATGAAGTGGACTCAAGTGAGCAGGCTTTCTATATTGCCGGTTCCATGGCTATCAAGGAAGCCTGCAGAAAGGCCAAGCCAGTGCTGCTTGAACCTATTATGTCGGTTGAAGTTGTCACCCCCGAGGATTACCTCGGTGACGTCATGGGAGACCTGAATGGTCGTCGTGGACGTGTGGGTGAGATGGAAGCCCGGCCCGGTGTGCAGGTTGTGCGTTCATTTGTGCCTCTGTCCGAAATGTTTGGATATGCAACGGATCTTCGTTCGAAGACCCAGGGCCGCGCCACCTTCACCATGCAGTTCGATCACTACGAGAAAGTACCGAACAGCTTGGCCGAAGAGTTGATGACTGAGAAAGTATAACGACGAGCCGGGATTTTCCCTCTGCTTGACATGTGCAGCGAGTCGGGTCTATACAACCCGTCCGCTGCAACATTACGTGTCTGTTTTGTTACAGGCGCGAGCAAAGATAAATCCTTCGAGGAGAAAGCACTATGGCTGCTTCGATGGCGAGCGATCGCATCAGAATTAAACTGAGATCATACGATTACCGTATTCTGGACAAGGCTGTCACCGAGATCGTTGACACCGCCCGGAATACAGGTGCGGCTATTGCCGGCCCTGTGCCGTTGCCCACCCGCATTCATCGTACCACCATTCAGAAGTCTGTTCACGTAGACAAGAAGTCTCGTGAGCAGTTTGAAATGCGCATTCATAAGCGCCTTCTGGACATCCTTGAACCCACTCAGCAGACTGTTGACGCACTTGGCAAGCTTTCCTTGCCCGCAGGCGTGGACGTCGAGATCAAACTCTAGGAGTTGTAGTTATGGCTAAGACTCTTGGAATTCTCGGTAAGAAGCTGGGTATGACCCGCATCTTCAAGGATGACGGTACAATCTGCCCCGTAACTGTGATTGAGGCTGGTCCTTGTCCTGTTATGCAGATTAAGACCCTGGACAAGGAAGGCTACAACGCTTTGCAACTCGGTTATGATACCATCGCCGAACGCAAGGTGAACAAGCCCATGAAAGGCCATCAGGCCAAAGCTGGCAAAGATATGTACCGTACGCTCAAGGAATTTCCCCTTGATGCTGTTGAAGAGTACGAGCTTGGCCAGGATATCACTGTAGAAATTTTCTCCGCTGGCGAGAAGGTTAAGGTTACCGGTACCTCGAAGGGTAAAGGTTTCCAGGGTGTCATGAAGCGTCACAACTTCGCAGGCTCCCGTGCCTCTCATGGTGCAGAAAAAGTTCACCGCGTTCCCGGTTCAGTCGGTAACGCCACCTTCCCGGGCCGCGTCTGGAAGGGCAAAAAGATGCCCGGCCAAATGGGTAACGCCCGCGTGACCGTCAGCAACGTGGAAATCGTCGATGTCAGGCCTGAGGATAATGTCCTTATGGTCAAGGGCCAGATCCCTGGACCCAACAATGGCCTCGTGATGATCCGCAAGAACGGTTAGAGGTATACATCATGGCAAAAATACAAGTTGTAGATCAGAATAATACGAAAGTGGGCGATATCGAACTGTCCCCAGAGGTCTTCGAGGTTGAGATCCAGCCTGAAATCCTCAATATGGTCGTTCGTGCCCAGCGCGCTGCAAAGCGTCAGGGTACCCATGCAACAAAGAACCGCGCTCTGAAAACAGGCGGCGGACGCAAACCTTGGCGCCAGAAAGGCACCGGTCGCGCACGTGCAGGTTCTTCCCGTTCGCCTTTGTGGCGCGGTGGTGCGACGACCTTTGGTCCCCAGCCACGCGACTACTCTTTTAAGGTGAATAAAAAAGTTCGCAAATTGGCCTTGCAAATGGCTTTGTCATCCCGTGTTTCCGAAGCGAAACTGACAGTGGTGAACACCATTGATCTCACTGAGATCAAAACCAAAGCATTTGCTGCTGTTGCTGACAAGCTCGGCCTCGGCAAGACCCTGATCGTCGCAAAGGACGCAGACGAGAAGTTGATCATGTCCGCACGGAACATGCCTCACATCAAGGTCATCGAAGCCGACAAGCTGAATGTTTACGACGTGCTGCTGTATCCCGAGCTGGTCATGCTCGAGAGCGCCGCCCAAGACGTTCAAGAGAGGTTGAAGTAATGGATTATTCAAAAGTCCTGCTCAAGCCCGTTGTCTCCGAAAAGGCCAACGATGCGAAAGAGCAATCCAATCACGTCTCTTTTTACGTCCATCCCGATTCTAATAAGGTCGAGGTGAAAAAGGCCGTCGAGGCAGCCTTTGACGTCAAAGTCGAGTCTGTGAATATTGTCAGGAAAAAAGCCATGCCGCGCAAGAAGTTTGGTCGTGTCACCGGGCGTATCCCCGGTTTCAAAAAGGCCTACGTCAAGCTTGCCGCTGGCGATAAGATCGAAATCTTCGAAGGAGTGTAAACCATGGCAACCCGTAAGCTGAAGCCTACTTCCCCGGGCCGCCGGTTCCAGACGATCTCTGATTTTGCAGAGATCACCCGGACCACTCCCGAGAAGTCGCTGACCAAAGGTCTGACCAAAAAGGCCGGTCGTAATAACAATGGTCGTGTGACCATGCGTCGTCGCGGTGGCGGGCACAAAACCCTGTACCGTATCATTGATTTCAAACGCAACAAACTTGGCGTACCAGCCAAAGTTGCCGAAATCGAATATGATCCCAACCGTAGCGCTCGTATCGCTCTGTTGCATTACGCAGACGGTGAAAAGCGTTATATCCTGGCTCCTGTTGGCCTGAATCAGGGTGACACCATCCTGGCAGGCGAGGGCGCTGACATCAAACCTGGCAATGCCATGTTGTTGTCTCAAGTCCCTACAGGTACCAATGTGCACAATATTGAGTTGCACCCCGGCAAAGGTGGACAGTTCTGCCGTGCTGCGGGGACTTATGCTCAGTTGATTGCAAAAGAGGGCAAATACGCCTTGTTGCGTATGCCTTCCGGTGAAGTCCGCAAGGTCCTCGCTACATGCTGTGCAACTGTCGGTCAGGTTGGGAACATACATCACGAGAATATCAAGATCGGTAAGGCCGGTCGTGCCCGTTGGCTCGGTCGTCGCCCGAAGGTCCGTGGTGTTGCAATGAACCCGATCGATCACCCGCTGGGTGGTGGTGAGGGCCGTAGCTCAGGTGGTCGTCACCCGGTTTCTCCGTGGGGCGTTCCTGCCAAGGGCTACAAGACCCGCAACAAGAAGAAAGCTTCCTCGAAGCTTATCGTCAAACGCCGCGGCCAGAAGTAGGAGTATACCTCATGCCCAGATCTCTTAAGAAAGGCCCGTTCATTGACGGCCACCTTATGAAGAAAGTAGAAGCCGCTGCCGAAAATCAGGATCGTCGCGTGATCAAGACTTGGTCTCGCCGTTCCACGATTTTCCCCGAGATGGTCGGTATGACCTTCGCCGTTCATAACGGTCGCAAGTTCATTCCGGTTTTTGTGACCGAAAATATGGTTGGTCACAAACTCGGTGAGTTTTCACCCACCCGAACCTATTTCGGCCACGCTGCCGACAAGAAAAAGTAGGGGGAGGACACAATGGAAGCTAAAGCAGTCGCAAAATATATTCGCGTATCTCCGCGAAAGACTCGTCTTGTTGCTGACAACATCAAAGGCAAGGGCGTCGAAGACGCTCTCAACATTCTCCGGTTTACTCCGAAGAAATCTGCCAAGATACTCAGCAAGGTTCTGTTCTCTGCTATTTCGAATGCAGAGCAGATGCCCGGAGTGGATGTTGATTCTCTGATTGTTGATTCGATCATGGTCAACGAAGGTCCGACCTGGAAACGCATTCAGCCACGTGCCATGGGCCGTGCCTATCGTATCCGCAAGCGTACCAGCCATATCACCATCGTAGTGAAGGAACAGTAGTATGGGACAGAAAGTACATCCTTACGGTTTTCGTCTGGGGTATAACAAGAATTGGGTGTCCCGCTGGTACAGCAAGAAGGATTACCCTGCGTTCGTCCTTCAGGACGACCAGATCCGCAAGTTCGTTAAAAAGAAACTTTACCAAGCCGGTATCGCTCGTCTCGAGATCGAGCGTGCAGGAGGTAAGATTCGCCTGATCATCCACACAGCGCGTCCTGGTATTGTTATCGGTCGCAAAGGTGTTGAGATAGAAAAGCTGCGCGAAGAGTTGCGTAGCAAGTTTCAAACTGAATTCACCATTGAGGTCAACGAGATCCGTCGACCGGAGGTTGAAGCTCAGCTCGTAGCTGAGAACATTGCCCAACAACTCGAACGTCGAATTGCTTTCCGCCGTGCCATGAAGCGTACGGTGGGCCTTGCCAGGAAATTCGGCGCAGAGGGTATCAAAGTTGCGTGCGCAGGCCGGCTTGCCGGTGCTGAGATTGCTCGTGGCGAATGGTATCGTGACGGGCGTGTGCCCTTGCACACTCTTCGTGCCGACATCGACTACGGTTTTGCCGAAGCTGCTACCACCTACGGCGTTATCGGAGTCAAGGTCTGGATCTTCAAAGGTGAGATTCTGGACAAAGAGGTAGAACAGTAATGCTTGCTCCAAAAAGAGTTAAATTCAGAAAGCGGCAGAAAGGCCGCCTCAGAGGCAAGGCCCAACGGGGTAACAGTGTGTCCTTCGGCGAAATCGGCCTGAAGGCATTGGAGCACGGAAAGATCACCAGCCAGCAGATTGAGTCCGCTCGTGTCGCTATCATGCGTCACATCAAGCGCGGCGGTCAGGTCTGGATTCGCATCTTCCCTGATTTCCCCGTCACCTCCAAGCCCGCGGAAGTCCGCATGGGTAAGGGTAAAGGTGCTCCCGAAGGTTGGGTTGCACCGGTGAAACCGGGTCGTATCATGTACGAAGTGAAAGGTGTTGATATCGAACTTGCCAAGGAAGCTCTCAAGCGCGCTTCCTACAAGTTGCCTATCAAGACTGCTATCGTTGTGAAGGAGGGTATGTAAATGCTGACTTCCAAGGAACTTCGTGAACTGGATGACGCAAAGCTCATCGAAAAACTGACAGAGTCTCGTCATGATCTGTTCAGCATGCGTTTCAAACACGCTACTGCACAGCTTGAGAACACCCGTCAGTTGAGCGACGTCAAAAAGACCATCGCCCGTATCCTGACTATTCAGCGGGAACGACAGGGAGCGTAAAGAAATGGCTGAGTTCAAATACAAAGGCAACAGGCGTGTGCTTACCGGCCTGGTTATCTCTGACAAGGCGGACAAGACAATTGTTGTTCGTGTCGAGACCCTGGTGAAGCATCCTCTGCTGAAGAAGTATATTCGTCGCCGTAAAAAGTTCATGGCCCATGATCCGGCTAATGACTGCGGTATTGGCGATAAGGTGCAGATCGTTGAATCGAGGCCCATGTCCCGGCGTAAGCGCTGGCACCTGGTTCAGATCCTCGAAAAGGCCATCTAAGGGTTAGGAGGAAATACCATGATTCAGGTTGAATCCAAACTCGACGTGGCTGACAACTCCGGAGCCAAGAAGGTCTCCTGCATCAAGGTGCTTGGTGGTTCCAAGCGTCGTTATGCCAGCGTCGGTGATATTATTGTTGTGTCTATCAAAGAAGCCATGCCTCATTCCAAAGTGAAGAAAGGCTCGGTTATGAAGGCAGTTGTCGTTCGCACCAAAAAGGAACTCGGTCGTCCCGATGGTTCCTATATAAAGTTCGACAACAATTCCGCCGTGCTGCTCAATGCCAACATGGAGCCTGTCGGGACCCGTATTTTCGGTCCCGTAGCTCGTGAATTGCGTGCAGCCGGTTTCATGAAGATCGTTTCCCTCGCCCCCGAGGTCCTGTAAAAGGATATAATGATGAAGACGAAGATTCGTAAAGACGACAAAGTCATGGTCATCGCCGGGAAGGACAAGGGAAAGATCGGCAAGGTGCTCAAGATTCTGGTCAAGAAGGACAAAGTCCTGGTTGAGAAAGTCAACATGGTCCAGCGTCACACCAAAGCCAATCCCTATGCCCAGCAGCCTGGCGGAATTATCGAGAAGGAAGCCCCGATCCATGTATCCAATGTGGCTATTGTATGCGATGCATGCACCAAGCCCACGCGGGTCGGGTACAAGAAGACTGAAGATGGGAAGAAAGTTCGCTTCTGCAAGAAGTGCAACGAAATCTTCAAATAGGTATCAGTATGACACGTCTCGAAAAAGTATATATTGAAAAGGTGGTCCCCGAGCTTCAAAAAGAGTTCGGTTACAGTTCCTCCATGGAGATCCCGAAATTGACAAAGATCTCCTTGAACATCGGACTTGGTGCAGCTAGCCAGAACAGCAAGCTCATTGAACCCGCTGTTGCAGAGCTGACTGCCATTGCCGGCCAAAAGGCCGTCGTTACCAAGGCCAAGAAGTCCATCGCGCAGTTTAAACTGCGCGAGGGCATGCCTATCGGTACGCGCGTTACGCTGCGTAGTGATAACATGTGGGATTTCTATGACAGGCTCGTGAGCTTCGCTCTGCCCCGTGTCCGCGACTTTCGCGGAATCCCCGACCGTGGTTTTGACGGTCGTGGAAACTTCACGATGGGCATCAAGGAACACACTATATTCCCTGAGCTTGATATTGATAAGGTTGAGTTAGTTAAGGGTATGAACGTGACTGTGTGCACGTCTGCTAAAACTGACAAAGAGGGCAAGATGCTGCTTGACCTCCTTGGCATGCCCTTTAAAAAGTAGGAGGACGGAAAGTGGCCAAAACAAGCATTCGCGTTAAGGCACGCCGCACACCCAAGTTCAAGGTTCGTGCTTACAATCGTTGTCCGATCTGTGGCCGTCCTCGTGCTTTTCTGAGGCGTTACGGCATCTGCCGTATCTGCTTCCGTAACAAGGCTCTCGCCGGGGAACTTCCTGGCGTCCGCAAGGCGAGCTGGTAATTAAGGAGAAAAGAAATGGCTGTTGTTGATCCTGTAGCCGATATGTTGACCCGCATCCGGAATGCGTATGGCGCGTACCATAAGGACCTCGCCGTACCCACTTCCAAGATCAAAGCGTCTATCGCGGGTATTTTGAAAGAAGAAGGTTATATCACCGACTACGCTGTCGAGGACAGGGACATCAGTATTACCCTCAAATACGCTGAAGGCAAACCGCTGGTGACTGGTCTCAAGAAGATCAGCAAGCCCGGTCGTCGCGTATATGTTGGTGCATCTGATATCCCCCGCGTGCAGAATGGTATCGGTATTTGTATCGTGTCCACCTCCAAGGGGCTCATGGAAGGCGCCAAGGCCAAAGCGGCCAACGTCGGCGGCGAGCTGCTGGCTGAAATCTGGTAGAGAGGTTCCAAATGTCTCGTATAGGAAAGAATCCCATCGACATCCCTTCCGGTGTCGAGGTGTCAGTTGGAGCCTCCGAGATCCAAGTCAAGGGGCCCAAGGGAACCTTGCAGACTCCGGTTCATGAAACCGTTGAGTACAAGGTCGAAGATGGCAAGGTGTTTGTTTCCCGCATCAATGATTCTCGCAGCGCACGTGGACAGCACGGACTTCGTCGTTCATTGCTTGCCAATTGCGTTGAAGGTGTTTCTAAAGGCTTCTCGAAAGCCTTGGAAGTCATCGGTGTCGGTTACAAGGTGTCCGTGCAAGGCCAAAAGATTATTCTCAATGTCGGATTTTCACATCCGGTTGAGTTTGATCTCCCAGCAGGTATCGATGCAAAAGTGGAAGGCGCCAAGCTGACCATCGAAGGTATCGATAAGCAACTTGTCGGTGAAGTTGCGGCACAGATCCGCCGCGTACGTCCGCCGGAACCCTATAAGGGCAAGGGCATCAAGTACGTTGACGAAATCATCCGCCGCAAAGCCGGTAAGTCCGGCTCGAAGTAGGGGTAATAGCCATGAGTAAAAGCAAAAATGCACAGCGGCTTCTTCGGAAGCCCCGCATTAGAAAGAAGATCTCCGGTACCGAAGTGCGACCGCGCTTGGTCGTCTTCCGCTCCAACCAGCATCTCTATGCTCAGTTGGTGGATGACGTGAACGGCGTGACCTTGGCCGCTTCCAGCACTCAGGTGCTTGGCAAGGAAGGCGAGGCCCTTAAGGCCAACAAGGATTCCGCTGCTCTGGTAGGCAAGGATATTGCCACCAAGGCTCTGGAAAAGAAGATTGAATCTGTCGTCTTCGACCGGAATGGATATATCTATCACGGCAAGGTCAAAGCTCTTGCCGACGGCGCCCGCGAAGGCGGGCTGAAATTCTAGGTAGCTAGGAAAGTACAATGGAACAAAATGAAAGTGGACTGATAGAAAAAATCGTCTACCTCAATCGCGTCGCCAAGGTTGTGAAAGGTGGCCGCCGTTTCAGCTTCAGCTGCCTGGTGGTCGTCGGTGACGGTGAAGGTGGTGTTGGATACGGACTGGGGAAGGCGAATGAAGTGCCTGAGGCTATCCGTAAGGCGAGTGAACGTGCTAAGAAGAACATGATTCAGGTTCCTCTGCTTGACGGCACTCTGCCGTACGAGGTCTTGGGCCGTTATGGAGCAGGACGCGTTATGCTGAAGCCTGCTTCGCGTGGTACTGGTATCATTGCCGGTGGTCCTGTTCGTGCGATCATGGAGGCCGTTGGTGTCCATGACATCCTGACCAAGGCAATTGGCACCAATAATCCGCACAATGTGTTGCGTGCCACTATCGCCGGTCTCGAATCCCTGCGTAGTGCCGAGGAAGTTGCCGCTTTGCGTGGTGTCCCGGTCTCTACGCCGAGAAAGTAAAGGAGATTCGCCGTGTTGAAAGTTAAAATGATCAAAAGCAAGATTGCGTGCAAGCCTGACCAGGTAAGAACTCTGGAAGCTCTGGGCCTGCGCAAGATTCGCCAGGAGAAGACTCATGATGACAATCCTGTCATCAGGGGAATGATCTATAAGGTGAGACATCTGGTGGAGGTAACTGAGTCATGAGACTTCATGAACTGTATGCATTCCCGGAAGAATACAAACAGCGCCGTCGTATAGGTCGTGGCTCAGGCTCCGGCTCGGGCAAGACTTCCGGCAAAGGACACAAAGGACAGAACTCCCGCGCAGGTGGGGGCGTCCGTCCTGGGTTTGAAGGCGGCCAAATGCCTTTGGCTCGTCGTCTGCCCAAGCGCGGTTTCAAAAATCCCTTCCGTGTTGAATATGAAGCCGTCAATGTGGGCCGTCTGATTGCCCTCTTCGAAGGCAAGGACGAGATCACTCTCGCTGACATGTATGAACGCGGCGTTGTCAAAGATGGCGCTCCCGTGAAGGTGCTCGGCAATGGAGAAGTGACTCAGGCTGTGACCATTGAAGCTCATCGTTTCAGTGCTTCTGCTGCCGACAAGATCGCCAAGGCCGGCGGTAACGCCAAGGCCGTTGAAGGCTAACTCTCTAGAGTATCGGAAGGGTTATTGTGTCGATGTCAGGAGTTGAGAATCTTGCCCGAGTGCCAGAGTTGAAAAATAAATTGCTCTGGACGTTCGCATTGCTTGCTGTCTACCGGATGGGCATCCATATCCCTATTCCAGGCGTCGACAGCGCAGCGCTTGCCGAATTTTTCGCGCAGGCGCAGAACACTCTCTTCGGGATATTCGATATGTTCTCGGGCGGTGGGCTTTCCAAAATGTCCATCTTTGCCTTGGGCATCATGCCCTACATCTCGGCTTCCATTATTCTTCAACTCCTGACAGTCGTGTCGCCCGAGTTGAAGCGCCTCCAAAAGGAGGAAGGGGAAGCCGGGCGGAAAAAAATAACCCAGTACACCAGATATGGTACCGTTCTCATTACCGTGGTGCAGGGCTTTGCCATTGCATCCGGTCTTGAGTCCGCTGCCAGTCCCACCGGGGCACCTATGGTCATCGATCCAGGCTGGGGGTTCAAGTTGATAACTATCTTGACCCTCACCTCCGGTACCGTGTTCCTGATGTGGCTGGGTGAACAAATGACTGAAAAGGGAATCGGAAACGGTATTTCCCTGATCATCTATGCAGGTATTGTGGCAGGGCTACCTGGTGCTATTTCAAAAACCGTGCAGTTGATGACAGTTGGAGAAATCTCTCTGTTTGTTCTCTTGTTCATAGGACTCTTCATGGCCGCTATTTTGGCGTTCATTGTCTTTATGGAACGGGGACAACGCAGGATTCCGATTCACTATGCTAAGCGTCAGCAGGGAAGACGTATGTTTGGTGGGCAGACGACACATTTGCCCCTTAAGATTAACACTGCTGGTGTTATTCCGCCAATCTTCGCTTCTTCCATTCTGATGTTTCCAGCGACTGTTGCACAGTTTTCGAATGTGCAGTGGTTGAAGGACATCGCGTCGTTTATGACCCCGAGTTCCATCATTTATAACATTTTATTTGTTGGAATTGTCATCTTCTTCTGTTACTTCTACACGGCAATCATGTTTGACCCAAAAGGAATAGCAGAGAATATTCAAAAGCAAGGTGGCTTTATACCGGGCATTCGTCCGGGTAACCGCACCCGAGAGTATATCGATAAGGTGCTGGCTAGAATCACTTTGTGGGGTGCTTTTTACGTCGCGTTTGTGTGTGTTGTACCCATGTTTTTGATCTCGAACTTTGGAGTTCCGTTTTATTTTGGTGGAACTTCCCTCTTGATCGTTGTGGGTGTAGCCATGGACTTCATGGGCCAGATCGAATCCTACCTGATTTCGCGTCAGTATGAGGGTTTGATGGGCAAAGCTGGAAAAGGACGTTAACCTTGAAGAAATTCAGGGGCGTGTTCCTCAAAAACGAAAAAGAGATTGGCCTCATGCGTGAGGCCAATCGTATTGTTTCAAGAATACTCGATGAGCTTGGTGAAAACGTCAAACCTGGCGTTCCCACAATTCTCTTTGAGGAGATTTGCCGGACACGGTGCGCTGAGTACAATGTGCGTCCTGCATTTCTGGGGTATCAGGGTTTTCCTTTTGCCCTTTGTTGTTCTGTAAACGAAGAGATTGTTCATGGATTTCCCTCTGACAAACGCATCCTTCAGGAAGGCGATATTGTCAGCTTTGATATGGGAGTCGTATTCAATGGTTTTTACGGCGATTCAGCTCGCACCTTTGGTGTGGGGGCTGTTGATCCTGAAACAAAAAAACTCATGGACGTAACTCGTGAGTCTCTTCATAAAGGTATCGAACAAGCCTTGCCTGGAAACAACTTGTATGACATCTCCGCGGCAATACAGTCATACGTTGAAGGGTTTGGTTTTGGAATAGTTCGTCGATTTGTCGGCCATGGGATCGGAAGTCATCTTCATGAGAAGCCTGAGATCCCCAACTTCGTCCCCAAGGGCATGACCGGTGTTCCTCTTAAAGCCGGTATGGTGCTTGCCATAGAGCCGATGGTCACGGTTGGGAGTTATGAAGTGGAAATATTGGACGATAATTGGACTGCAGTGACGAAAGACAGAAAAATGTCTGCTCATTTTGAGCACACGATCGCTGTAACCTCCGATGGACCGACGATATTGAGCGCCTCCGAATAATTCACGGAGATGAATTGTTCGGCTTGCTCTTTGTCTAGAAACGCTGTATAAGACACAGCTTCGTTTAAAAGGCCAACCCCGAAAGGGGGCATGGGCATTATTGTTATTTAGAACGTTTGGAGACGGTCATGAAAGTCAGACCTTCTGTTAAGAAAATGTGTTCCAAGTGCAAAGTAATCAGGCGCAACGGTGTTCTCAGGGTGATCTGCGAAAACCCGAGACACAAGCAACGTCAAGGATAAAAAGGGTAAAATACTATGGCACGTATAGCTGGTGTAGATTTGCCGAGAAACAAGCGCATGGATATTGCGCTGACCTACATCTACGGTATAGGCCGGACCATGGCCCTGCAGATTCTCGATGCAACCAACGTTGACTGGAAAACCAATTCCGACAACCTGAATGCTGATGAGGTCAACCTCATTCGTACCGAGATTGAAAACAACTATAAAGTTGAGGGTGATCTCCGTCGTGAAATCACAACCAACATCAAGCGCCTGATGGATATCGGCTGCTACCGTGGCCTGCGCCATCGTCGTGGTCTCCCTGTTCGTGGGCAAAAGTCCAAGACAAATGCTCGTACTCGCAAGGGTCCCCGTCGTTCTGTCATGGGCCGCAAGAAGAAATAAGTTCGCTTAGCGACTATCGCATGTTACCGTTTTGGTATACATGCGTTGTATAAGACTTTTATTCAACGGAGATTATGGCATGGCTAGACCTCGTCGAGCTGGGAAGAAAAAAGAGAAGAAAAACATCCCCGTCGGCATCGCCCACGTCAAGGCCACGTTCAATAACACGATCGTGACCTTCACAGATGTCAAGGGCAATGTTGTTAGCTGGGCTTCTGCCGGTGCTCACTTCAAGGGTTCCCGCAAGTCCACTCCTTTTGCGGCACAGATGGCTGCCGAATCCGCCGCCAAACGCGCGCAGGATTCCGGTATGCGGACTGTCGGCATTTACGTCAAGGGCCCTGGCTCCGGACGTGAGGCTGCAATGCGCGCCATCAATAACGCTGGTTTCAAGGTTACGTTTATCCGGGATATCACACCTATTCCGCATAATGGTTGCCGTCCGCCCAAACGCCGCCGGGTTTAATTAAGGAGATTCACTGTGGCAAGATATACTCAAGCAAAATGCAAGCTGTGCCGCCGCGAAGGAACCAAGTTGTTCCTCAAGGGCGATCGCTGCTATACTGATAAGTGCGCATACGAAAAGCGCCCATACCCTCCGGGACACTCCGGCCGCATGCGCCACAAGATGAGCGATTACGCCATCCAGTTGCGTGAAAAACAGAAAGTTCGCCGTATGTATGGCATTCTTGAAGGCCAGTTCCGTGATTATTATCATCGTGCTGACGGCATGAAGGGAGTTACAGGTCATAACCTGTTGATTCTCCTCGAACGCCGATTGGACAACGTCATCTTCCGTCTCGGTTATGCAAATTCCCGTGACCAGGCTCGTCAGTTGGTGCGTCATGGCATCTTTAAGATGAATGGACGTCGCGTGAACATTCCGTCCATGCAGGTCCAGCCTGAAGATGTCATTGAGGTCCGTGAGGAAGCTCGTAAGATCCCCGTGATTAACGAGGCTCAGGAAGTCATCGCCCGCCGCGGCTGCCCCGAGTGGTTGGAGTCCGACGGTGCTAACTTCAAAGGCACGGTCAAGGCCATGCCGAGCAGGGACGACATTCAGTTCCCGATCAACGAGCAGCTCATTGTCGAATTGTACTCCAAGTAAATAGGGGACTTCATGCTTATTGAGAACGGCGACAAACTCATCAACACCCGCAACTGGAGTGAACTGGTTAAACCCGAAAAGCTCGCTCGCGATCCAAAGTCCGGCGAAAATTACGGGAAGTTCATCTGTGAACCCCTGGAGCGCGGCTATGCCACTACTATAGGCAACGCCATGCGCAGGGTCCTTCTGTCCTCTATGCAGGGGTGTGCCATTGTTGCCGCCTCCATAGAAGGCGTGCAGCACGAGTTCACGACCATGCCTGGGGTTTTGGAAGACATGACTGAGGTGGTGCTCAACCTGAAGCAGGTTCGTATCGCTATGACCACAGATGAGCCCCAACGTCTCCTTCTCGAGGCGAATAAAAAGGGCCAGGTCACTGCCGGAATGATCCAGGAAAATCAGAATGTCAAAGTTCTGAATTCTGACCAGCTTATCGCCACCCTGACAGAAAACCGTCCCCTGAAGATGGAGCTTGAGGTGCGTATGGGCAAAGGGTATGTCCCTGCTGATATGCATGAAGGCCTTGCCGATGAAATCGGTTCCATCATTCTGGATGCGAGCTATTCTCCGGTTAAAAAAGTAGCATACTCCGTTGAACAGGCTCGTGTCGGTCAGATGACAAACTATGATAAATTGATCCTCGAAGTGTGGACAGACGGTTCTGTCTCTCCTGAGGATGCCTGTGCATATAGCGCCAAAATCCTGAAAGATCAGCTTTCCGTGTTCATTAATTTTGATGAACTTTCCTCTGAAGCTGCAGAGGAAGAGGAAGATGCCATTGATCTGAACCCGAACCTCTTCAAGTCAATTGATGAACTTGAACTTTCCGTTCGTGCCACCAATTGTCTGAAGGCTGCCAATATTCAACTTGTTGGTGAACTGGTTCAACGTACTGAACAGAGCATGCTCAAAACCAAGAACTTCGGTAGGAAATCACTCGATGAGATCCGTCGAGTCCTTGACAGCATGACTCTTAAGTTTGGTATGATCGTTGAGGATTTTGACAAGAAATACCAGGAATGGATGAAGAGGAAAGAGAAAAATGAGGCATAGAAAGTCCGGTCGCAAACTGAATCGGTCGAATTCTCACCGCACTGCCATGTTCAAAAACATGGCCCGTGCGCTCCTGACCTACGAACAGATTCGCACTACTGAAGCTAAAGCTAAAGAACTGCGTCGAGTTGTTGACAAGCTCATAACTTTGGCCTTGCGCAATGACCTTCATACACGCCGTCAGGCTTACAAGGTTCTTGGAAGTCACCAGATGGTGCAGCGTCTTTTCGATGTAATCGGTCCTCGCTTTGAGGGTGGTACAGGTGGATATACCCGTATTATCAAACTCTCTCAGCCCCGTAAGGGCGACTGCGCTCCTATGGTCATTATCGAATTGACCAAGAAAGCAGTCGATACCGCTCCTGAAGCGGAAAAGACTGAATCTAAAGAAGATTAGCGAATATTAAAAAGGGGCAGGCATGAAGCCTGCCCCTTTTTTTCAAATTTAGTATAGATATTATCAATGAAATGGATCGTTTCCTATGGATGTACGCAAGCTTGATGCTTTTTGCAAAGTCTATGAGTTGCAAAATTTTTCTAAGGCTGGGGAGGTCATGTACCTTTCGCAACCGACAATAAGCTCTCATGTCGCGAATCTTGAGGAAGAGCTTGGTGTAAGGCTTTTTGATAGATTAGGTCGTAAAGTTTTGCCTACTCAAGCAGGACATGTGTTGTATGAAAGAGCTGTAGCTGTTTTTGAAAATCTTGATCAAGCTAAAGCTTCCATTGAAATGTTGCGAGATAAGGTTGTTGGTGAACTGACTATTGGGTGCAGCACTATTCCCTCGCATCACATCTTGCCAGGATATTTAGCCAAATTTTCGGCGAAATATCCTCAAGTCAGTTTTCATGTCCATACAAGTGATTCTTCAGAAATTATCAGACGTGTCGCAAATGGAGAATACCCTGTCGGTCTTGTGGGGCAGAAGCCTGAAGAAGAGGGACTTGAAGCTCTTGAAATCATGGGTGATGAAATTGTGGTTGTAGCCGCCAACAATGCTTCGTGGCTTCCTCAAGGAAATGGCTCAGTACCAATTGAAGATGTAGCGAGCCTACCATGGGTTATGCGTGAAAAAGGCTCTGCTACACGCCGTGTGTTGGAGTCTGCACTCGAAACTGTAGGACTGTCGTTATTGAGTCTGAATGTTCGCTGTTGGGTTGAAGGGACATGTGAAGCAATTGCTCATACTTTGAGCGGTGTTGGTGTCAGTGTCACATCCCGGTTGGCAACTGAAGAGTACCTTAAAAGTGGGGCAATGAAACAACTTGATGTGCCTCAACTTGCCGGCAAAAGAAAATTCTATTTAATTTACCACAGAGACAGACACATGTTCCCAGCACTGCAAACTTTTGTTGATTTTGTGCAATCTCTTTAAGATTGTTGAATAGCCACCCCCTGCGAAAAGAGAGGGTGGCTTTTATAGTATTAAGGAATGAAAACCAACTCTGGGATGGTTGAGATCAAGTCGTTCTTCTTGAGATGCTGGTAAAAAAGTTCAAGCCCCTGTATTTCTTTACTGCCCAGATCATAGACAAGACCATCAAAGTATGAGCACATTTCTTCTTCGTTAAGGCAACTGCCATCAGCTGCTAGAACACACATATCGTGAATGTGTTCGTTTCCCCAATCTTTTCCTTCTATTAATTTTTCACAAGCTATTCTGATCTTCTCCGGTGAAGCATGGTAACTCTCGCGCCGGACAATCCACACTCCGAAAATGAAGGGGAGTCCTGTCATGTTTCTCCATTCTTCCCCGAGATCTACACGGGATTGATACTCAGGATGATAGCGAAGGTTCAGCGCTTCATCACCAATTGCCAGGATTGCGTCAGGTAATTCCCCTTCCTCCAACTCTTTTGTTGCATCGCCGGAGACAAAATTAACTTTTATCTTCCAGAATTCCGAAAGTAAAATCTGAAGAAGAGCCGCTGAAGTGTGTGTCTGGGAACTGACAAGTATGGTCTTTCCCTCAAGTTCCTCTTTGGGGTATCGACTCAGTAAAAGGACACTTTGCACTGGGCCACAACTCCCGATGGCTATATGAGGAATAAGGTAGTATTTTTCAAAGTGTCGAGCATATTCGATACTTGAATTGGCTGAAAGATCGAGCTTTCCTGCATCCATCAGTTTATTCAAAGCGGATGGGGGGCCAGAGACTATATTGAAGTCGTTCTCAATTAAATTCTTTTCGATCGGGTGATATATCGGAAGGACATTGAGATATCCTATTTTACCCAACTGTATAGTCATTATTTCTGCTCCAAAAGAGTGTAATCCATGCTTCGTTGTCGTGCGGTCAGACCGGCGGCTTCGACTAACCCGTGTATCTCTTTCCGAGTAAGACGAAAGGAAACCCCTGCCGCTTTGACCACATTTTCCTCTATCATGGTGGAGCCAAAATCATTGCCCCCGAAAGAAAGTGCAAGCTGGGCTATCTGGGGTCCCATGGTCACCCAGGAGACTTGTATATTGTCGATATTATCGAGAACGATACGGCTAACTGCGAGCATTCTGAGATACTCAACACTCGTCAGCTTACGGCAATTCGGAAGCTCTGTATTGTCCGGTTGGAATGTCCATGGGATAAAGGCTGTAAAACCGGATGTGCGGTCTTGAGTCTCTCGGATGGCAAAGAGGTGTTGCAGGCGCTGTTCAACTGTCTCGACATGGCCGAACATCATGGTTGCTGTTGTACGCAAGCCCTGGGTGTGTGCTTCTTCCATAACACTTAGCCATTGGTCTGCGGGGCACTTGTTCGGGGCCACTTCAGCCCGTACAGCATCTACAAGAATTTCCGCTCCGCCGCCTGGAATGGAATCTAATCCAGCCTTGTGAAGCCTTTCAATAACTTTGGCTATCGGGATTTTTTCTTTTTCACTCCAAAAAACGACTTCGGGTGGCGAAAATGCATGTATGTGCACAGTGTAATGCTTTTTGATGTATCGGAGCATCTCTTCATACCATGAGAGAGGGATATCGGGATGATGGCCTCCTTGCATGAGAATCTGCGTACCACCCAGGTCGATCGTTTCCTGAATTTTTTCGCCGATCTCTTCAAAGGTCAGGACGTACCCACCTTCCTGATCAGGTTCCTTGTAAAATGCGCAGAATTTGCAACAGCAGACGCAAATATTGGAGTAGTTGATATTTCGGTCCACGACATAAGTTACAATGGGGTTCGGATGTTTTGCCCATCGGACCGCATTGGCAAGGTAGCCTAGGTCAAAGAAGTCAGCCTCCTTGTAGAGGGTTGTGGCTTCATCAAAATTGATGCGGTTCCCATTGAGTATTTTCTGATAGAGTGAGTCAAGAATCATGCTTATACCTCATTAAAGAAGCCGTCTCGTTCGACAGGAGTACAGCCACATCCGCGAATCATGGCTTCCAACTCCGAGCGAGTCATCCCCTGTTCACTGGTTGCACCGGCTTCGTGGCCGATTTTTTCTTCAACGACTGTCCCGTCAAAATCATCTGCTCCGAATTTGAGCGCAGCCTGGGCTTGCTTCACGCCAAGCATGACCCAGTAGGCTTTGATGTGTGGGATGTTATCGAGCATAAGTCTGCTGATAGCTATTGTGCGCAGTTTTTCCAAGCCCGTGAGCGGATGCTCGATGGTAAGTTGACTGTTTTCAGTGAGAAAAGGCAGGGGGATAAAACAGGTATAGCCACCGCCTCGGTCCTGGGATTCGCGAAGTTGCATAAGATGGTCAATGCGGTGTTGACGGGATTCGATATGCCCGAAGAGCATGGTCCCGTTCGTTTTCATACCGAGCTTGTGTGCTTCCTCGTGGATGGTAAGCCACTCCTGGGCTGTTGATTTACGAGGGCAGATTTGTTTTCGCACCTCGGGAGCAAAAATTTCCGCTCCACCGCCGGGAAGCATATCAAGGCCTGCCGCTTTAAGCCGTGCCAAGACCTCTTTTGTCGTAGTTTCTTCCAACTCTGCGAAGTGGGCAATTTCAACAGCTGTAAAACATTTCAGAATGGCTGTCGGAGCTTTTTCTTTCACTGCCTGCAAGATATCTTCAAAATAGGCTAACGGCAGTTTCGGATGGCATCCTCCTACTATATGAATTTCGCGGGGAGTGAGCGCAGTCGAATCTATTTTGGCGAGAACCTCTTCTTTGTTCAGGACAAAAGCGCCGTTTTGTCCCTCCTCTCGCTGATAGGCGCAAAAGACACATCCATTGATACAAATATTGGTGTAATTAATATGCTGGTTGATGACATAGAAAGCCTTATCCCCGTGCATGCGTGTGCGCACCATATTGGCCAAGGCTCCGATGGCCAGGGGTTCTGGACAGTCAAAAAGTGTCATCCCGTCTTCAAAAGACAGGCGTTTACCCGCGCACACCTTGGCGTGAATATCGCCAAGATCTTGGTTTTTGAAGTAATCATTTTGTAATAATTGCATAAATATCTCCTAGTTGGGGGACTCTGTCAGGCCATGTCTCAAAAGGTCTGTCATAGCTTGGGCAAGGTCTTCCAATGATTGTCCACTTGGTCCGACTCCATGATCGAGAGTTGGGACTGTGTGGCTTTGAAGGAATCTGTCAAAGATGGAATGGATGGTGAAAACAGTAATATCGATATCCAGATCCTTTCGGAGTTGTCCTGAAGCTATACCGTCTTCAACCAGTTGTCGTAAGAATTTGTCGTGTGCCCGTCTTATTTCGGTGAGAAATTTTTCCCTGAGTGGAAAATTCTCATTGAAAAGCATTTTAAGATAGATGCGGTAGAGATGTGGATGAGACTGGGTGAATGCGCCACTGGCCAGAAAACTTTTTTCAATTCTTTGAAAGAAATCTCCGGAATCAGTATCGCGTATAGCTTTGAGAGGCTGCTTGAACTGTGAAATAGCGTCGCCGAAAAGATATTCGAAAAGTCCTTGCTTGTTACCGAAATATTTGAAGAGAGATCCTTTTGCAATCCCGAGTTTATTGACGATGGTGTTTATACTGGCCTGATGATAGCCGTGATCGGCAAATTCTCTGGTCGCTTCCGAGAGAATCCGCTGGCGTTTTTCATCGGGTAGATTTTCAAATGTCTTTTGAGGATTCATGGCTGGTGCCCTTGCTCTTTGGAGTGGGTTCAGTTAAATGTGACCGGGTGGTCACTCTTTTTATCCATGGGCATACACCCTGTCAAGTGTAGTTTTTTTAGTATTTAATATTAGGTGGTTGTAATGAAAAAGAAGCTTCTTCTCGGATATTCGCCGTGTCCCAATGATACATATATCTTTCATGGTCTTGCGTCCGGTTCAGTTGCTTGGCCCGGAGGTCTCGAGATTACTCTTGCTGATGTGGAAGAGTTGAATGCTTCGGCAGCTACGGGAAAATTGGATGTTATCAAGGTCTCAGTGGCCGCCGCAGCAGGTATTTTGGATGAATATGTTCTTCTTCGCGCCGGAGGAGCAATGGGATATGGAGTCGGGCCAATTGTCGTCACAAAGGGAGAGCGTGACCTTGCTTCATTGGATGGGAAGGTCATTGCGACTCCGGGCCGGAAAACGACTGCGCATTTGCTGTTTGGTTTGTGTTGTCACAATGCAGGTATAAATGTGGAGTGCCGGGAAATGATCTTCGATGAAGTGATGCCTGCGGTAGCAGCGGGAGAGGTCGAAGCCGGTGTCGTCATTCATGAAGGGCGTTTTACATTTGGTGATAAAGGGCTGAACAAGCTTCTTGACCTTGGTGCGTGGTGGGAACGGCACACTGGATTGCCTATCCCATTGGGAGCGATAGCTATCCGGCGGTCGCTCGGAGAAGAAACCGCGCGAGCCATGAATGAAGCGATTCGGCAAAGCCTTCTTGAAGCCAGCCAGTTTCCAGACAAGGCCGCAGCATATATAAAAGCTCATGCGCAAGAAATGGATGATGCGGTCATTCAGGAACATATCGCAACTTTTGTCACCGATTACAGTCTTGATGTCGGTGATGCGGGAGTGTCTGCTGTGCGAAGGTTGCTCAAGGAAGCCGGGTGGACCCAAGGAAATGAATTCATCACAGTCTAAAGCGAAGGTATCCGCCAAAGCAAGAGGCCGTCCCAGTGGGACGGCCTCTTGCTTTGTACATATCACGGGATGCGGCGGTAAATTGACAATAAGGAATTCTCAGCTTTTTCTTCGTCGGCCCTGGCTGATAGAGACACCGGCTATGACCAGAGCTGAGGCAGCGTACTGAACCATATTGAGTCTCTCACCAAGGAAGAACCAGCCGAAGAAGAGTGTGATGACTGGGATGAGATTGATGAAGGCTGATGCCTGATTTGCCGTGGTTTTGGACATACCGTAATTGTAGAGTCCATAAGCTGCGATAGTGACAAAAATACCCAAATAGAAGATCGCGAGAACACCGGGGATTGCAAACTCCGTAGGGAGCGTTGTGCTGGGGATAAACAGAAGCGGAAAGTAGAAGAGCGATCCGATAAATGCTTGAATCATGGTCAGGAACCAGGGATTATAGCGTGGGGTTAACCCCTTCAGTGTGATCATATAGCCAGTCGCACAAATCATGGCCATGAACTCGAGGAAATTACCCAACGCGGGGTTTGATGCTGTGCTTGTGGTCTCGGCCGCCATGGAGAGGGTGCATGCCCCTATAATTGCGAGAGTAAAGCCGGTGAGGGTGCGGCGTGAGATTCGTTCTCCAAGTACAAACCGGGCAGCGACAGCAACCAGGAGAGGGAGGAGCGCACAAATCATTCCGGCCTGGGAAGCGTCGGTGTGTGAAAGGGCCATGGCTTCAAAAACAAAATAGAATCCGGGTTCGCAGACTCCCATGAACAAAAGGCGTTTCCAGTCTCCTTTCTGGTAGTCAATATGTCTGAGGGATTTGAAAACAGTGAGAAAGCAGAGGGATGCGATGAACATCCTTCCGAAAATCACGACCATTGGGTCAAAATGCTTGAAAGCTATTTTCAAGGCCACGAATGAGCTGGCCCAGAGGGTTACTCCGGCTAGAAGAGCGAGAAAGGCCCGGGCTGATCCTTGTGATGTCGTCACTATGCTCCCTGTTGTTGTCGTTTGGCGAGTTCTATCATTCTTGGGAAGTCTTGGAAATGATTCCGGGCATCATTTGTTGTCATGGAGTTGATCGAATTTTACGATGATTGTTCATTAAAAGACAAACCCCCGCAGAGTGCAGGGGTTTGTTCGCTCGTATGGGCTTGGTGTTTAATGTGGGCATACAGCCAGCACGTTAACCGGCTTGTATCCATTTTGCGGATTAAGAGCGAAACGGCAACCAAGATGGGAGCCTTCGCGTTTATGTGCGATATCTTCTTCAGAGCCGAGATAGAAAGAACAGTTGTTGCTTTCACAGATCAGGATAACATCCCATCCTGTTTCCGGCGGAGGAAGCCACGGGGACATGAGTGTTCCGCAATGCGGACACTTGTGGTCCTCCAGTTCGGTAACGATACCGGCATATTCATGAATAACCATAGTCACTCCTTTTTCAAAATGATCAGCACTGATGCATGCTCTGACCTGATGATAAATACGGAACCACCAACGTCAAGGGAAGATGGCTATATTTCTTCAGAAGAAGGGAGGAGTCTTAGCAGCTTGAACAAGGCTCGCGCATCTTTGGGCGGTTTGCCTTTGAGCTTCTCACGGCGAGCGCTCAGGACGAGCTGGCGTATCCTTTGTCCTTGTTCTGGGTGCTGGTCGAAAAGCTCCTGCAAGAAATCGTCATCTCCTCCGATGAGACGGTCTCGCATGACTTCGATACGATGAAATTCAGCGGTCCTGACATCGTGCCCCTGCTTGGCAGCTTCGACAATTTCACGAACTTGTGTGGTGTCGAATGTTCTCATCAGTTTGCCGACATATTGCATATGCCTGCGGCGGGCTTCATGTTTGGTTATTTTCTTGATGAGCAGCAATGCCTTTTCAACATCACCGGGAAGGTCGGATTCCTTGACGACACGGTCGCCCAGCGCGGCCAGGTCTTCGCCCAGCTGCTGGAGTTCATGCATATCCCGTTTGAGCTGAGATCGACTGGGTGCATCGTTCACCTCATCGAACTCTTCCGGGGCATAGAGGTCGCGTTTTTGTTTCTTTTTCATAGGGTCTTGGGTTGTCAGTTTTGGACGGTTTTGGCCAGATCCAGTTCAAGTTCGGTAAAAATGATCTGGATGCCTTTGGTCATCCCCTGGACCAATTCATCGGGGGCGGACTTGTCGAGCGGAATACGTTGCCTGTAACTTGATGAAAAGACAATCTCATTGTTGGGTGTTGATTCATCCACCAGGAAAAACTGCATGGCAATCACCGCATTCGGGGGCTCGGTTGAGTAATCTCCGTATAGGGAATTGACGACTCCTTCAAGGGTCAGGTCGGGTATAACCATACTCCCAGGCTCTATCACATTGGCAAAATGACCACTCTGCGCCAGCCATTTACGGAGTTCCGAGGTCAACATGTTGCCAGGTGCCACAAAGAGCATGTTGTAGAAATCGGATTCAATACGTCCGTCGCTCATCTGATAAACCAATTCACGAGTATTGTAGATATCGGAAACTGAGAGTCGACGGATTTTCAATATTTTTCCGCACTGCGCTTCAGGTGGGGTTTCTGTACGGGCCGGAGTTATGCGGTAATAGCGTTTTTCGATCGGTTCTCCGCCGAGTTTGACACAGGCGCTCATGCTCAAGGTCGCTATGAGAAAGAAGAGGGTGGTGTATTTTTTCATCATAATCTTGAATCCTGTCTACTTGCTTTCTGGCGAGGATTTGCTTGGCGGTTTACCAAAGAATATACCGGAAGGGTAGCGTTTTGCGTCACCACTCAACTCCTTGATGTTTTGCATGACTTCACGAGTATCCTGCAAGATTGCATGAATATTCGGCTCTTCTGCCGCCATGACACCATTGAGTCTGTTGACCAAGGCATGTATTTTGGTGACGGCAGCTCCAAGTTCTGCCGATGCCATGGTGATGTTCTCCAGGGTCGGGGCAGCGTTGGAAAGAGCTTTGTCCATACGTGGGTCAGAGAGAGTTCTTTCGAGGACATCAGCAGCATGTTTGAAGCTCGCCATGGCCTTGTTCGCCTCTGCGCCCGCAGCTATCAAGTCATCGGAAGATTCGTTGATTATCCTATCCACCCCGGCCATGGCGCTCGCCGCGTGGGGGATGATATGATCTGCGTCCGGGGAAGCCAGCAATTCATTTGTTCTGGAAAGAAGGGTACGTGTCTGGTCGAGAATTGTCAGCATCCTGTCGCCCGCTTTTTTGCCGTCCTTGGTGCGCATGAAACGGTCGAGAGTATTGACGATGGATTTGACGTCACTGATAATACTGGTGATATCTTCCTGACGAATCCCCTTCAGTGTCTTAGATATAGTGGTAACTGCTCCTTCTATTCGACTCAGGGTACTTGGAATTGCCGGAATATAGGCTTCTTTGGGTTGCCAGTATACCTGGAGGGGAGGGTTGGATAGTGGGTCCACATAGACGAAGTTGAGGAAGAGCTGCCCCGTCAATCCGAGGGAAGTGGGACGAACTCGAAGGCCCTGCTTTTCTTCTTTGCGTATGGATTTTTTGAACTCTTCAAAGCTCATGTCTCGGAATAAATCCGGGTTGATATCGCAACGTACCATCACGTATCGAATATCGTGCTCGCTAGCCTGTGGATAGATGTTGGTCACGAAATCAATGTCGGAAACCCGGCCGATGCGCACTCCTCTCAGTTTGACAGGTGATCCTATTTCCAGTCCGTTGACTGACTCATTAAAGTAACTTTCCACTGAATAGCTTGTCTCAAAGTATCTGCCAGCTCCCAGAACGATGACAATGGCTACCAGCAGACATGTGCCGACAATAATGAAAGCGCCAAGTTTGAAAGAGTCTTGTTTTCGTATCATTCTCTATCCTTCATTTAACGGGAGGCATTTGGCTTCATCCGTGGCTTTTCCAAGCGAAGGCATGCGATGAAAGAATCGTTTGACCAAAAGAGTCTCCGAAGAGTCTCGTAGTTCTTTAGGGTCCCCTTGCGCCACAATGGATTTTTGATCCTTGTCGAGCATTATCACCCTATCTGCCGTTTTATAGACTGATTCCAATTCATGGGTGACGATAACAAAAGTAATGCCGAGAGTGTGGGCCAGGTTGAGTATGAGTTCATCCAGTTCCGCTGACGAGATCGGGTCAAGCCCGGCTCCTGGTTCATCCAGAAAAAGGATTTGGGGATCCAAAGCCATGGCTCTTGCTATGGCCGCGCGTTTTTTCATGCCGCCGCTCAGGGCTGACGGCATTTTGTAGAATGCATTTTCCAAATTGACCATGGCGAGTTTCGATTTTGCTATCATCGTCATCGCTTCATGAGGGAGGGAGGTAAATTCTTCCAAAGGCAGCATGACGTTCTGAAGAAGTGACATGGACCCGAACAAGGCTCCCATTTGGTACATGACTCCGAAACGACGAATGATGTCTGCCCGGTCTGTTTCATTGGCAATGACCAGATCTTTTTCTCCGTAGAAAACATGGCCTTTCATTGGGGTGTAAAGGCCAATCATGTTTTTGAGCAAAGTCGATTTCCCACAGCCTGAGCCACCCAGAATCACGAAGACTTCACCTTGCATGATATCAAAGCTGATATCTTTCAGCACGACGGTGTCATCATATCCGCAGGTGAGATTCTTGACGCTGATGATGGGGGTATGCTTGTTGCTCAACAGATCACCATCCCAAGTAGTAGAAAGCAACGGCGAAAAGTCCGTCTGCAAATGCTATAAGGACTATTCCTGAAACCACTGCACTGGTCGTGGATAGACCAACGGCACTGGCCCCGCTTCGGGTTTGCAACCCTCGCAAGCATCCGACTCCTGAGACAAGCATTGCAAAGACGACCGCTTTGAGCATGCCGCCCCAGAAATCAAGAAAATCGAGATTTGCGAAGATACGTGATGAAAATGTCACCAGGGGGAACCCGAGAGAGAGCATGACCAGAGCGCCGCCTACCAAGCTGGCGAGATTGAAAAAAATTGTCATAAGCGGGACCATGGCAACCGCAGATATGAGCTTCGGAAGAACCATGAATTGCATGGGGGAGAGGCCCATGGTTGTCAGGGCATCCAATTCCTCATTGATTTTCATGGTTCCGATTTCCGCAGCAAACGCGGACCCGGACCTGGCTGCAAGGAGAATGGAAGTGACGAGAGGCCCCATCTCTCGAAACATGACAAGCCCCAGCATGTTCGGAACAAATATTTCGCCTCCGAATTGCTGTAGGCTGATAGCAGACTGAAAGGACATGATCAGTCCCATTAAAAAACCGATCAAAGTAATAATGAAGAGTGAGTCCACACCAATATTGATGCAGGAAATGACAACGTCTTTCCAGCGCACTCTCTGCGGATGCAGTGCAGTCTTGCCTAGCAGTATTGAAGATTCACCGACAAAAGCAACCATTTCGTGAATATCTGCAAGGATTGCATTGGCTGCTTCTCCCACTCTCTGGACAAATCCGCGTCGTTCTTTCTCCGTTTGTTCCCACTGTGGGAGTCCACAATCCCATGTCAGATTGATGAGTTTGACATATTCGTCCTTGAGGTTCAGCAGGTTGAATGTCCTGCCTGTCAAGATCGCTTCTTCCCTGATTTTGAGTAGCAGAGCGATGCCTGCTCCATCCATGCTGACTATGCCTGAGCAGTCTGCTGTTATTGATCGATGCGTTGTTTTCCTGGCTGTCTCCATGATGTTTTCCCAGACATGAGCAGTGCCTGTCGCATCAAATAGTCCATAGAGATTCAGTTTTAATCCACGGTTGTCAGTTGTCTTTTCGAATCTGGCACCTGGAAGGTCTGGAAGGAGTGGGCTTTGTTGCAACGAGAGGTCCATGATTTTGAATGTTCTCTGAATTGGACATTAAATATACCGAACGAGCGTCAAAATGAAAAGCGGAGTGGAATCTTTTTTTTCGATGGCTCAATATAGACTTGACAGCAAAACAAAAGAATAATATTTCTTTTAACTATGAATAATAGAAAGATTGACGATTTAGACCTAAAAATCCTGAATATACTTCAGGAGGACGGCAGGGTTTCCAATGCTGAAATAGCTCGAAAGGTAGGCAAAGCTCCTTCTGCCGTTTTAGAGCGGGTACGCAAACTGCGTCGGCATGGTATTATCAAGGGATACGAATGTATCGTGGATCATAAACGGCTCGGGAGTGGCTTGACCGCTTTCACTTCAATCCGTGTGGAAGAAGGGGTCGGTGCGACAGAGGTCGGGCAACGGCTTTCGGAATTTCCAGAAGTCCTTGAAGTCCATTACACGGCAGGACGAGACTCTTATCTTGTCAAAGTTCGTGTGCAGGACACTGAAGCTCTTCAAGCGACACTGGCTAAATTCGGCACGATTATGGCTGTACGGGATACCAACTCCACCATTGTTTTGACAACGGTCAAGGAGTCACGAGTTATTCCGCTTCCATCAACTAACGAATAAACTGTAATTCAAGGAGTCTCCGATGACCACTGATTTTTCCTCCCTGGATCCGAGAATAATTACTCGGGGCAGGGAGTTTTTTAATTCTATCTCCGGCGAATCTCCTTCTGTTTTTAATAAGGGGTGGTGGACCGGCAAGGTGATGGATTGGGCTATGAAAAATGAAGATTTCAAGGTCCAGATGTTCAGATTTGTTGATGTCCTCCCATACTTGAACACATCAGAATCGCTTTCTCGCCATATAGAAGAATATTTCGCAACCGAGGATTCCAATATTCCGGATGTCTTGAAGTGGGGAGCGACAAAAACAAAAATCGGTGGTGGGTTGGTTGCCAAGGTCCTGAACAAGACAATCCGATCCAATATTGAGTCCATGGCGAGGCAGTTCATAATCGGTCAGGTTTCCAAGGAAGCAGTCAAAGGGATCAAGAAACTTCGTAAGGATGGTTTTACATTTGTTCTTGATCTCCTTGGAGAAGCAACGGTGAGTGAAAAGGAATCAGCAGCGTACCTGGATGGTTATCTGGAAGTGCTGACAGCGATTCAAAGCGAAGTGCACAAGTGGAAGCCCCTTGAAGTTTCTTCTGGGGATCTTGACTGGGGGCATGCTCCCAAAGTGAATGTCGCAGTCAAGCCTTCCGCTTTTTACTCTCAGTCCAAACCGGTTGATATGGAAGGAACGGCTGAGGGCATGTTGGAGCGTATCGAGCCTGTTTATCGCAAGGTTATGGAAATGGGCGGTTTCATGTGCATTGACATGGAGTCTCTCAAGTACAAGGAAGCCACTGTTGAATTGTACAAGCGACTTCGCACCAAGTATCCGGAATATCCGCATCTCGGGATTGTTTTTCAAGCGTATCTCAAGAGTGTCGATAACGATGTACGCGATCTGCTCAATTGGTCGCGCGAAAAGAACCTGCCCGCTTCCATTCGTTTGGTCAAAGGGGCTTACTGGGACTACGAAACCGTCATGGCCAAGCAGAACGGTTGGGAAGTGCCGGTCTGGACGCATAAACCTGAGTCAGACATGGCTTATGAGCGCGTCGCCCGGATGATTCTTGAAAACAGTGATATTTGTCATTTTGCCTGTGCATCCCATAATATCAGGACTATTTCGGCCGTTTTGGAGATGGCGACAGCCATGGGCGTTCCAGAGGAAAAATACGAATTTCAAGTGCTCTATGGCATGGCTGAACCGGTTCGCAAGGGTTTGAAAAATGTTGCCAAACGAGTGCGTCTCTATTGTCCCTATGGTGATTTATTACCCGGAATGGCATATCTTGTCCGTCGATTGTTGGAAAATACGGCAAATGAATCATTCTTGAAACAGACTTTTGCCGATGAAGCAGACATGGATCGCCTGCTTGAAAATCCCGAGGTCACACTGCGGCGCCAGCTTGAAGGTAAATGCATCGTTCCGGAAGCCAATGAAGGGTTGGCGCGTTTTCAGAATTATCCCATAGTTGATTTCACAATTGCAGAAGAGCGAGCAGCTTACCCTGAGGCTATAGCCCGGTTACGGAGTTCGCTTGGCAAAAAAATACCACTTTATATCAATGGGAAGGATGTAGAGACTTCAGACATGCTCGATTCCTACAACCCGGCCAATCCGGAAGAAGTTATCGGGTCTGTGTGCCAGGCTGGAGTTGGAGAAGTTGATGATGCAGTTGAAGCGGCTTCAAAGGCATATCTGACATGGCGTGATGTTTCTCCTGCCGAGCGTGCAGAGGTCCTATTGAAGGCTGCCCAGTATCTCAAGGATAATATACATGACCTTTGCGCTGTACAGATTCTCGAGGTCGGGAAGCAATGGGAGCAGGCTCAGGCTGACATTGGGGAAGCCATCGATTTCATGGAATACTATGCCCGTGAAATGATCCGACTCGGTAAACCCCGTCGAATGGGACATGCTCCGGGTGAAATGAGTCATCTTTTTTATCAGGGCAAGGGAGTCGCTGCCGTCATCGCGCCCTGGAATTTTCCTCTGGCCATATCCGTGGGCATGGTTTCCGCTGCGATTGTGTCGGGGTGTCCTGTTGTCTATAAACCAGCAGGGATATCATCGTGTGTCGGACATGGGCTTGTCAAAATGTGGAAGGCCGCCGGTTTGCCTGATGGTGTTTTCAACTATTGTCCGGGACGGGGGGCTGTAGTGGGGGATCATCTGGTGGATCACCCGGATGTTGCGGTTATTGCATTCACCGGTTCCATGGAGGTGGGGCTGCGAATACAGGAGCGTGCTGCCAAGGTGCAACCAGGGCAACAACAATGCAAAAAGGTGATCGCGGAAATGGGCGGCAAGAATGCCACTATTATTGATGATGATGCTGATCTTGATGAAGCGGTTCTGGGAGTACTCTATTCCGCATTCGGCTTCCAGGGACAAAAGTGTTCGGCATGTTCACGAGTGATTGTCCTTGATGCCATTTATGATCGTTTTGTCGAACGCCTGACAGAGGCCGCCAAATCCGTCAAGCTTGGTCCGGCTGAGAATCCTGCTAACTACATGGGACCTGTTGTTGATAGAGCTGCTCAGGAAAATGTGTTGCGCTATGTCAAGATAGCTGAAGAGGAAGGGCAGTTGCTCGTCAAATTGGAGGCATCAGCAGATCTCAGGGCCACAGGAGGATGCTATGTGCCACTGACTATTGTTGAAAAGATCGCCAAAGATCATCGAATTGCTCAAGAAGAAGTTTTTGGTCCCATTCTGGCTGTCATGCGTGCCGGGGATATGGATGAGGCTTTGGATATTGCCAATTCAACGCGGTTTGCTTTGACTGGAGCCATCTACACTCGGAGTCCGGCACATTTGGAGCGGGCAGCCAATGAATTCCGTGTTGGGAATCTTTACCTGAATAAACCGTCAGTCGGTGCCATGGTCGAACGCCATGCCTTTGGTGGATTTAAAATGTCTGGTGTCGGTTCGAAGTCCGGTGGGCCGGATTACCTGCTTCAGTTTCTTGATCCTCGCCTGGTGTGTGAAAACACCATCCGACGGGGATTTGCTCCGATTGAAGAAGGCGATGACTGGTTGAGTTGACCCTTTCTGATTTGAATGAAAAGTCCCCGGTTCGCAGGCTGCGAGCCGGGGACTTTTGTTGAGTCTGTGATAATTCAGTGCAGGCACTGGCTTTTCAAGAAAATAAGCACGTCCTACCAGACCCAATGACACAATGTATTATTGCAAAAACGGGAGGTTAAAGTGTCATGGTCATTTCATGCCACTTGACTCCGCCATGGGTGGAAGCGGAGAGCCCTGCATCCTTGAAACCATGGCGTACATAATATGCAATGAGCGCCTCTTTGCATAAGAGGAGTACTTTGGATTTTCCAAGCTCCTTGGCCTGGGCAATAAAACTGGCGAGCAGAAGGCTCCCTATGCCGCGTTTTCTGTACTTCGGTAAAACCGAAAGGGAAAAGATGACGATATTGCAGCCCTCGGGATCATGCCCGATTAGCTGCTTGAATTCTTCGTCTGAAATATCATCCTTGCTGGTGGAACCACTATTGATCTGTCCGATAACCTTTCCGGCACATTCAGCAACGAAAAAACCTTCAGGATAGGTGGTGATTCGTGCTTCCAGTGAGGTTGTCAATGCTGCCTCACAGGGAGGGAAAGATTGGGATTCAATAGTGTGACATGCTGTCAGGTCGTCTGGTTCCACCATTCTTACAGTGAATTCGCTCATTGTGGTGTTCCTGTTGTGTTGGTTTAATCCAATGAGGTGGTTGCAAGGGCTTCTTCAAGGTCTTCCCATGTGCTGTAAGCAGTTTCCAATTCTCTTTCAAGCTCTTCAAGGCGACCTTGATCTGTCGCCATTTCTTCAGACGAATGTTTAAAATAGTCCGGGGAAGACATTTTGTCTTGAATCGACTGAATATCCTGCTCCAGTGATTCAATCCTTGCGGGCATTTTCTTGAGTTGATCCCGTTTTTTCTCCAACTCATATTTTTCTTTGTAACTGAGTTTTTTGGGTCTTTGGTCTGGCTCTTTTCTTTCTTCCATCAGAGGCTTGCATGTTCGAGAAGATGGAGACGGCTTGTCTGGGCGTTGCCGGAGCCAATCATCATACCCCCCGACATATTCTGCGGCATGTCCATTTCCCTCGAAAGCAATGGTCGACGTGACCACATTATTGAGAAAAGCCCTGTCATGGCTGACGAGGAGAAGAGTGCCCGGATAATCCATGAGAAGCTCCTCAAGCAAATCGAGAGTCTCAACGTCTAGGTCGTTGGTCGGTTCATCCATGACAAGAACATTAGATGGTCTGGTAAAAAGGCGAGCCAGCAGGAGCCTGTTTCGTTCGCCCCCTGAAAGGACAGAGACGGGGACTTTTGCTCGGTCTGGGGTGAAAAGGAAATCCTTGAGGTGACTCATGACATGTCGTCGATGCCCATTGATATCCACAAAATCGTTGCCGTCTGCAATATTGTGCCGTGCGGATTTTGTCTCATCCAGCTGTTCGCGAAGTTGATCGAAATAGCTGATCTGGAGATTGACTCCCTGTCTGATGGAACCGGAATGAGGAGTTATGGACCCGAGAAGAATATTGAGCAGTGTCGTTTTCCCAACTCCATTCGGTCCGATCAGGCCGACTTTGTCACCACGCATGATTGAGGCGGAAAAATTATCTATCAGTATTTTATCTTCATATCCGAAGCAAATATGACTGGCTTCTACAACCAGTTTTCCTGTTCGCTCCGCATCCTGAATGACCATTTTGACTGATCCGGTTCTCTCTCGACGGGCTGTGTGCTCCTCTCGCATTTTGATCAGGTCTCTGACTCGTCCCATGTTTCGAGTCCGACGAGCTTTGATACCTTGTCGAATCCATGTTTCCTCTTCCGCCAGTTTGCGATCGAAATTATGATTTTGCTTTGCCTCGGCTTCAAGGTCGGCCTCTTTACGTTTGAGGTAGGTTGCGTAGTCACAATCCCAATTGAAGAGGCGGCTTCGGTCCAACTCGATAATACGCGTGGCTATACGTTTCAGAAAGGCCCGGTCATGGGTCACGAAGAGAAGGGCTGCATTTTGTCTAAGCAGAAAATCTTCGAGCCAAGTAATTGATTCGATATCAAGATGATTGGTGGGTTCATCAAGGATCAACAAGTCTGGGTTACTGACAAGTGCCCGAGCGAGTAAGGTGCGCCTTTTGGTTCCGCCGGAAAGGGAATCAAAAATTTCTTCACCGTCAAGTTTCAGATGGGAGAGGACAGTTTCGATGGTCTGGTGGTGCGGCCATCCTCCTGATTCTTCCAGTGCGTGTTGTGCCTTTTCCATTTGAGTCAAGAGGGCTTCGTGATCGCCCTTTTCCAAAGAAAGCGAGCGAGCGGCAGAGTGATAGGTGCTTAAATTTTTGCCAATTTCTCCCAGGCCTTGGGCTGTGACATCATAAACTGTTCCGCCGAGGTCATGAGGAACTTCCTGAGGTAAAAGAGCCACACGAGCACCTCGTGCATAGTCCACGCTGCCGCCATCAGGAGAGACTGAACCGTCTATGATGCCGAGGAGAGTTGATTTTCCTTCACCATTGCGGCCCAGTAAGCAGGCTCTTTCCCCTGGTTCGATCTGCATGGAAACGCTATCCAGCAGGAGAGTGCCGGTGAAATTAATGGAGATATCGCGCAGGCTGACTACGGCCATGGTATTCCTCAAAAAAAGAGGGCTGAAGGATCAGCCCTCTGAAAAGTTATCTGGTGTTCGTTGCTACTTGCAGGCGTTCTGAAAAGTCTTGAGACGCTCGGCATAAGGAGGATGACCGAAAAATGCAGAGCCGGAAACCAGGACATCGACGCCTGCTTCCGTTAACTCTCTGGCATTTTCAGCCGTTACTCCACCATCGATCTGGATAAGAGTGTCGGCTCCAGCTTCTGTGATCATTCCTTTGAGTTCCTTGACCTTGTCCAGGCAGAAAGGAATGAACTTTTGCCCTCCAAATCCGGGATTCACAGACATGATCAGAACCATGTAAAGTTGTGGAAGCAGGTAGCGGATACTTTCAAGAGAGGTATGTGGATTGAGTGCGACAGCCGGTTTGGCACCGGTTTCAGCTATTTGGGTGCATACACGCTCTAGGTGGGTACACGCTTCCGCATGGACGCAGATGAGATCGGCTCCCGCTTCGGTAAAACTTTCGACATACCGGCCAGGATCATTGACCATGAGGTGACAGTCGAAGAAGAGATTCGACTTGGCCCGCATGGCTTTGATGATGGGTGGCCCGAAAGTGATGTTAGGGACGAACATACCGTCCATGATGTCGAGATGGACCCATTCGAGTCCTGCCTTTTCCAAGGCCTTCAACTCGGATTCCATATTAGCGAAGTCCGAGGAGAGCATGGAAGGAGAAAGTATCATGCTTGAAACTCCGATTAAGAGAATTGATTGCTGGAAAGTATGTATCCGAGACCGCTTCGGTAAGCAAGAGTTGGCTTGTTATAAGTCGAATACCGACGAACTCTTTGGAAAGGAGGGCGCGTGTGACTTTTTTAAGAGCCTTGTTATTTCCAAAGATATAGAGCGGATGTGTCTCTAATACCCAGATGCATGAGAAAAGACCCCGCCATCAAAAAGAGATGCGGGGTCTTCCTATTATTCTTAATTTCGCTTGGTGCCTATGAGCTTTTCGGCCATAAGGCCCAGAACACTGCCGAGGACAATGGATGAGAGTAAGAGTATAATCCAGGCCGTAGGATCATGTTCCGTTGTCAAAATCGCCAAAGGGGCACCTGTCAGCAGAGCGAGGGTTATGCCTGAAAGCCAACTGTTCATTGGTAATCGCGCAAATGTTATGATGATACCCAGTGCCTGCCAGTGTACCATGGTCGAGATAGTCGTTTGCCATGAGAGTCCCTGGATTGCCATAGGAATGACATCAATAATTCCGGCTGCTGTTCCAAGCAGGAGTGCCTTGACGAGTTTCTCCATATATCTTCGAAAGTGTGCTTACTTGTTCATTTTGAAGTCAACTTTAACCTTGAACATCTTGTCTGCGGGGAGATTCAGAATCTTGACTCCGGTTTTTTCGGTGATGCCATTAAGGATGGATTCGACCGCGTCCATATTCGGTGCGATGAGGGCGAACCAGATGTTGAATTCGTTTTCGCGCAAGTAGTTGTGCGTCACGCCATCATGTTGGTTGACCTCAGCAATGAACTCTTCAATTTTTTCCTGAGGAACCGAAGCTGCGCACAAGGTCGATTGCCAGCCCAATGTTTTGGACGTGAAATTGGCTCCCATGCGTCGAATAATGCCTGCCTCTTTTAAATCTCTGACTCGTTTCAGGACATCTTCCTCAGATAGTCCAACCTGTTTCCCCACCTCTTCATAGGGGCGAGAAGCAAGGGGAAAATGGGACTGGATGATGTCGAGTATCTGCTTATCGTAATTATCCATATTACTTCTTTGGCTTTTTTTTCGGTGTATAGGAACAGAGAGGCTCTTCTTTAAGGTAGTGTCCTTTCATGGTTTGCGCACGAGCGCGGCACCCGCCACAGACTTTTTCATATTCACAGTAACCGCATTTTCCATCATACACATCGGGGTTGCGTAAGTTCTTGAATTGCTGGGATTGTTTCCAGATGTCCGGGAAAGGCGTTTCCCGGACATTTCCACAGTCCAGTTCCAGATACCCACAAGGTTGTACCTGGCCTCTGTGTGAAATGAAGCAAAAACCGACGCCGCCGAGACAGCCTCGGCTAACCGCGTCCAGCCCGAAATTCTGAAAGTCCACGGGGGTTCCGTCTTCCTTGGCCCTTTGCCGGAGAATCCGGTGATAATGCGGTGCACATGTTGCTTTGAGTTGCATGTTGGTGGTCTTGCGAAAATCATAGAACCAGTTGAGGACTTCTTCATATTGTCCCGCAGTAATGACCTCGGTTCCGAGTTCGACCGCTCTTCCTGTGGGAACCAGGAGGAATATATGCCAAGCGGAAGCACCGAGATCTTCGCATAAATTGAAGATATTTTTGAAGAGATGCAGATTGTTTTTGGTTACAGTCGTGTTGATCTGAAACTCGATACCTGCGTCCTTCAAATATTGAATTCCGCGCATGGAAGCATCAAATGCGCCAAGTTCACCCCGAAATTCATCGTGTTGCACTGCTTCAGGGGCGTCGATTGAGATCGAGCATCGTTCAATCCCGGCGGCTTTCATTTTTTGGGCAGTCTCCGGTGTGATCAATGTTCCATTGGGAGCCATGACACAGCGCAGTCCCTTGGTTTTGGCATACTCGATCAGCTCGTATACATCATGACGCATCATGGGTTCGCCGCCGGTGAAGATGATGATCGGGTTGCCTACATCTGGAAATGTATCGATCAATGCTTTTGCTTCCTTGGTGGAAAGCTCCCCGTCGTATGGTTCCGGGTGCGCCTCGGCCCGGCAGTGTTTGCAGGCCAGATTGCAGGACCGGGTGACTTCCCAGGCAACAAGTCTGCATATGGGAGTTGTTCCGTCGTCCAGAAATCGTTTGGGTGCGGATTCTGCGCCAGGGTGCGTCTTACCATGTGGATGACTACCGGGATGGCCTCCGGGATGTCCCTCTGGAGGGCAGCCACCGGAATGACCGTCGCCAGGATGTCCTTTGTGTTCACTCATGATTATCTTTTCAGCGTCTTCAAGACGTCTTCGGTAAAATAGGTAAGAATAAGATCGGCTCCAGCGCGTTTGAAAGCAACAAGAGCTTCCATAACCACGCCTTCTTCATCGATCCAACCATTTTGGGCTGCGGCCTTGATCATGGAATATTCACCACTGACCTGATAGGCCGCGACTGGGGTGTCAAAGTTGTCACGGACCTGCCTGAGGATATCCAGGTACGGCATACCGGGTTTGACCATGAGAATATCCGCGCCTTCTTCAAGGTCTGCTACGGCTTCACGCATGGCTTCTCTGCTATTGGGCGGGTCCATCTGATATGTCTTGCGGTCGCCGAACTGGGGTGAGGATTCAGCTGCTTCGCGAAAAGGTCCATAGAAGGATGATGCATATTTCACCGCGTAAGACATGATTGGGGTATTGATAAAGCCAGCATCATCCAGAGCGGCACGTATTGCTGCCACACGGCCATCCATCATGTCGGATGGAGCGACGATGTCTGCCCCGGCCCGAGCCTGGGCCACAGCCGTTTTGGCCAGAAGATTCAATGTGGGATCATTAACGACATAGTCATTTTTGACAATGCCGCAATGGCCATGAGATGTATACTCACACAGGCACGTATCTGCACAGACGACAAGTTCCGGCCAGGTATCCTTGAGCATACGGATGGCTTTTTGAACAATCCCGGCATCGTCGTATGCTTGTGAACCCACTGCATCCTTTTCTGCTGGTATGCCAAAAAGAATGCAGGATTTTAAGCCGTTTTCTACGGCTTCTCCGACTTTCTTCTTCAGCTGTTCGAGTGACAACTGATATTGACCGGGCATAGATGATATTTCTTTCATGAAAGAAACGTCATCTGTTTCGGCAACAAAGTAAGGCATGATCAAATCATTGGCGGTGATCTCATTTTCGCGGACAAGCTGACGCAGGGTCAGGCTGTTGCGAAGTCTGCGACCACGGAAAAAATCAGTAGGAATCATGGTTGCTCCATTCAAGAGATTTACTGTGAAGTCATCTGTACCTGTTTTTGCGAATCTCGCCAATCAAGTGCATGATTTTTCATTCCGGCACAAAAAAGGCCGCTCAGGGGCAGCGACGAGGAGTTCGTCATACCTGGCGGCATGGACCAAAAGAGTGGAAAGGCGGCCGGGAAGCTTCAGGTGAAGCTCCTCGGCCGCCGTGCATTTCTTTTACAGCTTTTCGCCGCTGATCTCTTCGTCTGTAAGATAACAGGCAGGGTCCTGCGCCCAGAAGTCGTCGTAGACAGCTTCTGCGCGAGCACGGAAATTACCGCCACAAATGTTCAGGAAGCGACATGTTGCACATCGTCCGCCGACATGTGGTCGTTTATCTTTGAGCTTCTGGAGAAGTTCGATTTTGGGGTCAGTCCAGATTTCGGAGAACGGACGCTCTAGTACATTACCGAAAGTGATGTGCCGCATGAACTGGTCAGCATGGACCTTGCCATCCCAGGAAATGCAACCGATGCCACGCCCGGAGGAGTTGCCCTCGTTCATTTTGAGCAGTTCGAGGACTTCTGCAGCGCGTTTGGGATCTTCCTTGAGCAATCTGTGATAAACGTGAGGACCGTCAGCATGGTTATCAACAGTCAGGACTTCTTTGGGAATGCCTTTGTCAAACAGTGCGCGTGTACGGTCCATGATCACATCAACGACTTCACGGGTTTCCTGGTGGTTCAGATCCTCTTTCATAAGATCGGAACCTCGGCCGGAGTAGACGAGATGGTAGAAACAGATGCGCGGGATTTCCATCGTTTCAATCAGATTAAAGAGGTGAGGAACTTCAACGGCATTGCGCTTGTTTATGGTGAAACGCAAACCGACTTTGAGCCCCTCGGCCATACAGTTTTCCACGCCCTTGAGGGCCTGTTTGTATGAGCCTTTGACTCCACGGAATTTGTCATGGACCTCTTCGGCCCCATCCAAAGAAATTCCGACGTAGGAAAGGCCGACCTCTTTGAGTTCTCTGGCCTTGGCTTTGGTAATGAGCGTGCCATTGGTGGAAATGACGGCGCGCATACCTTTGGAGGTCGCGTATTTGGCCAAGTCTACCAGGTCTTCACGAACTAGGGGTTCGCCACCGGAGAAAAGCATGACGGGTGCGCCAAATTGCGCAAGATCATCAATGATTTCTTTTGCTTTCTCGTTCGAAATCGGGTCTTTTTGGCTGCTTGGATCGACCGCATGTGCGTAACAATGAACACACTTGAGGTTGCAGCGTTGGGTCATGTTCCAGACAACGACCGGTTTTTTGTCTTTGGCGAACTGCAGAAGATGGGAAGGCAGTTGGCCTGATTCGCGGTTGTAACGAAGAGCGTCTGAAGGCTCGACAGCACCGCAGTAAAGTTTGGAAATGCCTATCATGTGGTTTAAACCTCTCTTATGAAGTGAAGGTTTCAGGTAGCATACAAAAGTGCAGGTGAAAAGACGAAATGAGGACCCGTAAAAGGTCCTCATTCTTTTTCTTCAGCAAACGATAGTAGTAGTTATCAAAAAGTCAAGGTGAATGGAGATTATTCTGCCAGTCTAATCTCAACGCGTCGATTCTTTTTCAAATCGGCAGCAGTTTTTCCTGTGGTCAAGGGACGTGATTGACCATAGCCCACAGCTTGCATGGTTTCCGGTGCTATATTCCATTTTGAGACAAGATATTCTTTGACTGCCTGGGCACGTTTTTTGGAAAGATTCAGGTTGTACAGTTCTGAACCAGTGGCATCAGTATGTCCTGCAATGATAATTGATTTACCTGTCAGTTCCGGAGATGTCATGGCTTGGCCTACTGAATCGAGCAGAGTATATGATTCCTGATCAATAATTGCGTTGTCGAATTTGAAATGGATGTCCAGATTCACACCTTTTACCTGGGGGCGCTGGGAGGGAACTTCTTTGGCCGAGGGCTGTTTGGCAGTGGTCTCGGGAGGGAGGTCCGTTTCTATTTTTTGCTGATCTGTAGAAGTTTTCAGTGGGGCAGGAGCAAGAGGTTCTGCCGTCAGATTGGCTTTGACTTCCTGAACATTGGCAGCAAACGGATAGTTGGAATCAGGAGTGGGCAACCAGCCTTTGAGCGGCAGTGCCATGTCTTTTGCTATGGCACGTATGATTTTATTGAACGGACCTTCTGACATGCGGTATGCCTGCTGGAAAACTATGTAGTCTTCGGTTTCTCGTTTGGCGATTCTTCCTGACTGTATCATGTCCCAGAGGAGTTCCCCACTCTCGGTCGAGTATATTTTTATGGCGATGGTTATGGCTGTATCATCCAAAGTGTGCCCCGCATAGAAATAAGGGACATACCCGAGAACAAGCAGGTCGGCTCCTCGAAAACGCGCTTGTGCCAGAGCTTCTTGCATTCCTTTGTTCAGAGTGTCGTGCCGCAGCTCTTGAGTGGGGAATAGACGTTCTTCAGTCCAGGCATAATGAAAAATTTCGGCAAAGGTATTTGCGAGGTGTCTATAGTCACTGTTTGGCTGTTGGATGATAAAAGGTGGAATATAGGCTGTGAGTGGTCGGTACTCTTTCCCCTTTGGGTGGATAGAAACCTGAAGTGACGATTTCCTGACAGGCACATCGTGGTATATGGTTGGTGGTTCCGAAAGGGAAGCATCGATGTGTCCACATGCTGCGAGTATAGATAACAGGCCTAGAAGTAGTATCTTTTTCATAACGTCCACCGGATTGATGTTGCAATGATTCCGAGGAGTGCGCCACTGTACTGACACTCCGAAGAGAATGAACATGAAAAGCAATATATGTGCCGCAGAGCTACTGAAGTCTTTCGGTGGGGGAGGGCGCAGACTCAATGGATTCGAGAAGTTGTTCTTTGGATTCAAGCAATCCCTGGCGCAGGAGTATTTTTTTCCCGGTTGAAAGCTTGCGAAATTCAGGCCTGTCTGCCAAGTCGCTCAGGCGATCCATTTCATTGAGTATGTTTCGGATCAGAGTTTGAATGTCCTTGCCTCGCGGGCTGAGTTGCGAGGCAAGGACTGCGAGTTCACGAATTTCATGTGCCATTTTCTTGAAGTTCCGGGGCTGTATCTGACGTGCCAGTTGACGCTGTGCGCGAAAGCTCTCGACCTTATCCCTGAACCATCCCATACCTATGCTCCCTAAATTAACAGTCCGGAACTGTTTGCTGAATAAAAGCCAGCAATCATGGCTAGTAGGATAGGAATAAGGGTAATAGGAATGATTTTCGAGTAGGATGAACTGTGTACCTGTTTAAGCCCCACAACCGTCAGGGCAAGACGCAGGATGACGGTGATACACATCCACCCTAACTGGATATTCATGGTCGGCATAGGGAAAAGCCCCAGAATAACCGGTGTGTTGGAGTAGGCCAAGACGCGGAATGTCCCTTCGAAACCTTGCCGATCCTCTTGGGTCAGCTTCAAGAGAAGATGGTATAATCCGGCCATGAGAAATTGACCGGCAGTAACGACAGCAGGCATGAGAAGCAGGATAGTAAGCATTGCTGTTGATGACACTTCATTGGTCAATGAATTATTGTTTCCCGTGAGTGGAGAAAGTCCTCCAAGTCCCCAAAGAAATTGGAATAATTCCTGAATCATTGGGAGTAAGATGGCAAAAGCCAGAGGTTTGGAAAGCCCTCCGCCGACCGGCATGACTGAAAAAAAGAGTTTTGGAGATGTCAGAATCAGTTTGATGGTCAGGAACAAGCCAGGAAAAAAACCATAGCGATCCAATTGCTCAAAAGGAGGCGGGACCAAAATGGAGTTGTGTTCTTCCTCTTCAGATTTCAATGATTCCTGCATCGGATCTGGGAAATCTTCATTGAATTCACCTGTCCATCCGGGAACAGGCTCTTGATTTTTTTGTTGATATGATTTTTCGCGCGGTTCTTCTGTGTGATTTTGTTCCCGCGAGGTCTCTGGGGGGCGCATACTGTCAAGCTTCTCCCACAGTCCTTCCTCTGTTTTTTCGCCTGGGGCTGTGAGGGAAGGAAGGTCGGACTCTTCTTCCATTTTACGCTTTTTATCCGAGTTTTTCGGTGTTGGAGAGACTGTCTCGGCTTGATCCGATGGAATCTCTTCATGTGTCGTTTGCGCGGGAGGGGTGGTAGGGAGAGTAGAAGTCTCCTCCTGTTCTTCAATGACGAAATCATCCTCAGGGATGTCCCGAAATTGAAATTTGGTCCGGCACTTGGGGCATGTCGCCATAGCAGAACGTGCCGGAATCTTCGTTTCGTCAACTTCTCTGCCAAATTGGCATTCAGGGCAAATTATTTCCATCGTCATTCCTCGAAAGACGTTGCGGTCAGTATCGTGTGCTCGTAGCTATTTTGTACGGAAGAATCAAGTTTGGTGCAAATATGGTCAAATGCTATACGGGATTCTCTTCAAGCAGCATGACTTGGAGAGTCCCTGCAATGAAAGAGGCTTCAGCGAAGTGAGAGCGTTTCAGGCTTGGGTATTCATTATTGAGGATGTGATGTATACGGTCGCCACCGGCTTTGTCAAAGCGTTCCAGCTTTGCAGTCAATTCTTTGGTCCCTTTTCGAAGGCGGCTGAAATGTACAATAGGCGCGTCAACAGCCAGGGCCGTTCGTCCTGTTATGCCATGGAGACGCTCATGCACAGGGCGATCAAATGTGATCCCCGGGAGATTTTTGAAAAGGCGTAATTGCAGGTCCGGCCATAACCCGAATCCGATCTTGCTGTTCTCTGAGTCCGGGTACAATGTCATGCGGGGAAAGTAGCATGCTTCCAGGCGTTTAATGAGCAGAAGGGCAGTGAAAAGTGCCCAAGTGTCTTCACTGAACATTTCATCGCCGTCCAGGTAAAGAATCCATTCACCGTCACATTTTTCCAGCATCAGGTTACGTTGATCTGCAAAATCCTCCAGGGGATGGGCAAAGTGTCTGATGTTAGCCTCGCATCGAAATTCTTTTGCTGGTACTTCGTGACTGTCCCAAATGACCACTATTTCTTTAATCCAATCCGGGAATTGTGCGAAAAAAGTCTCTAAATCCGGCTCCTCCGGGTGGAGAATTACTCCAACACTCAGGTCTGGAGCCTGCACAGCGACATGGCTCAGGTAGGAACTGTTGATCGCCTGATGTGGTCGGGCGCTGATAAAAAGACGTTGGAGTGATTGAAATTTGTTTTTCGTCTTTTCGTCAAGATCCGGGTTCAGGGCTGTATGAGCGTTTTTTGTAGTTATACCAATCGTAAAAAGTAAATAGAGGAGAGCCCAGGGGGAGGTGTCGCATGCAACAGCCTTCCGCGTGCTTGAATGCCATTCTGGATTATTCTTCAGGAAATCCCGAGCAGTGGTCAACCCCGTTTCACAAACAATAAGATTCATTTCTTGGGGGAGAGCCTCTGCAAGAGCCAAGGCGTGGGAACCGGAACCAAGTCCAAACAGGATAAGAGTGCATGCGCCACTTTTTGCGTGAAGATTGACGGTCCTTTGGATAAAGGTCTCCATTTCGTCTTGTTTCTTCGATAGCTTTTCATTGTGAATCGCCTCTGGTTTCTTGAAGTCGAAGGTCAGGACCGAATGTGTATATTCTTGTATCAAGCTGATGCTCATGATGTGATTCCTTTGAGAGTCAGGAGTTCTGTGTAAATGGTTTCAAGCTGTGCGGCAATGTCCTGCATTCGATAGAGCTGCGCTGCTTTCGATTGTCCGTTCTGTCCCATGCGTTTCGCTTCTTCCGGGTGAGTCAGCAGATATTTGACGGCTCCAACATAGTCCTCGAGAGTTCGTGCAACCAGTCCGGTGACACCATGTTCAACCAGTTCAAGCTGTGCATTGTCCTTAAGTCCTTCACAGGGATGTGTGACCACAGGTAATCCACAAGCCATGGCCTCAGCTATGACGAGGCCAAAGGATTCTCCAGTATCATTGGCATGGGCCAGCAATGAAAGTTCATTCATGAAGTCAGCGACTTCTGCATCTGTATGAACCGGATCATGGAAGACAACATTCTGATCAAGCCTATGCGTATTTACATAATCGTATGCTTCGGGAATTCCGCCTATAATATGGTACTGGAAGTTGGGAATATCTTGAACCAGGCGAGGAAGGATTTCCAGTGCGAGCGAAGACCATTTCCCCGGATCTGCTCGGGATATTCTTCCTGCGATAGGGAGAGAAAAATCTTTGTTCTTGAGAGCATGTTTGGCCAGAAAATCGGTATCAACCGGGTTGTAAAGAAATGAATATCGAGGAGGACAGGCATTGATACCATGGACGTGGGCAAAACGATCAAGGCAAAACTTCGAAACAAAAAGAGTCCTGTCAAGAATAAGCGCTGCGGGGCTGGGGTCATGATGCCCAAAAACATTTGTCTCGACCACAACGGGTATTTTTGCCAGTTTCATGGGGGTCAACTGTCCTGGTTCGGGCCAGCCAGCGCGATGAATATGGACAATATGCGGCTGAAATGAATGCAGGAGCTTCAGGATATCCCCACCTATGTGGGTTGTAATTCCCTGTGCCCTGAGTTGTGTGCCAACTTCCCCATTTCCTGCGGCATATACTACAGGATTGAACCGCTGGCGGTCCAGGTTTGCAACGAGCAGTCGCATAACTTTTTCCGTACCGCCAAGGTTCAGGGATTTGACAACATGGAGGACTCGAATCCGTGAATCAGACATGGTGGAAAGGTGCCATATGCAGTGGGGCTTGTAAATATGGCAGGTGCTTGGAACCCAAAAGAAAATCGGCCCCAGAGGGCCGATTTTGATTAACCGTTGTTATTGCTGTATGCGTTGGCAGCCCTGAATTTGGCAGCGTTGAAAGCTGATCGGAGTTTGGCTGGTTCTTCGTTTTGGGGCGGTGTTGGTTGTTCTCCAGTTGTTGGCTTCGGCTGAGTCTGAGTTTTCTGTGGTGCCGACGGCTGAGCGGGGGAAGCCGATTGGGGCATAATCGGAGGGGCTACCGGGACAGAAGGAGCCATTGGCTCCGTCCCTTTTGCCGAGATTTGCCGCGAATCACCAGGAGCTGCCTTTCCTTCTTCCGTAGGCACAATCTGGACATAGGCGGAACGAATTCCGTCTAGGATCTTGATGACATCATCAATCATTTTTTTGTCCAGGCGAATGTTCGCCTTGAGGAGCTGCGAGGTGCAGAACATGTAGAGTTGAGCAAGGCGAGGCGTTATTTCTCCACCTTTTTCCTTATTCAGACTTTCCGACAGCTCATGAATAATCGCCATGGCCTTGGAAATATATATTCCTTTTTTGGCGAAATCCTTGTTGTCAATTTCAAGCTTGGCGCGTTTGAGGAACTTGATCGCGGCGTCATAGAGCATGATCAAGAGTTCGCCTTGCGTGGTCGTTTCGACCTGGGTTGCAAGATAGGCCCGTGCAGGGTTGGCCATTCAGTCTTCCTCCTGTCTTTGCTACTCGAGCTGAGCCAGCGAGCTTTCAAGCTGGCCTTGTTGCAGTTCGTACTGGCCGAGTAAGGCGTCCAGTCGAGCATACTTCAGCTTCATGTTGCGTTCCAACTTTTCGATTCGTGTGGTCTCGTATTCGATTTTCGAATCGATGTTGTCCATGATGTCCTTATAGTTGTCCTGCAATACTGCAAGAGGGCCACCTTCGTACGTGAATTCATTGTACGGTTTGGTGAGTGCTGTCAATTCATCGACCAATTCACCAGCCTTACCCATTTTGACAGAAACTGTGCCATCATATGTCCCCGCGCCTGTGTTGTCGAGGCGGATGGCCATACCCAGCGAATCTCCGGTTGTTCCCGTTATTTCCCATCCCGAGATGGAAGCAGGCTCTCCATTGATCGTTGCGCTTGTTATTTCGTTTCCATCACTGATGATTGAGACATCGTAGATACCTGGCTTGGTTGTTCCTTCAATAAGCGAGGTAAATGTATAGTCCGGCGATTGACTCTCTCCGATATTGTTCGCTGCGAACAGTTCGGCGATGGCATCCGGGTCACTCTGCAAGACTTCATCAAAGAGCTCGTCATCAAGTTTGAGCAGGCCATATGTGGTGGACCCTTCTTCTGCATCGGTCAAAATGCCGAATTGCGATAGGGCAGAATAGTGATCTCCTCTCAAAGTTTCTTGATCCCATGGAACAAAGCCAAGACCAAGGTCTGCGGTAATGTTCTTTAACTTTTGGGAAATCATGTCAATTCCATAGTTTCCGGTAAGGATGGAACCTTCTCCGTCTTCATCGACATCGGTAATTGCCTGAATTTGCGCTCGGACAACGTTCACCTGATCAATGAATTTGATTACGTTGTTTTTAATTTCGGCAGTGTCAGTGACTATATTGACCTGAACATTTGTTCCGGGGTCCGCTTGGTTCAGGTTCAGTGTGATTCCCTCGATAATATCATTGATGCTGTTGCTGGATCGTTCGATCCAACCTCCTCCGGCTGAGGGGAATCCATTGACCCTGATTTGTGAGTTTTGAGCATTTTGGGTTTCATGGAAATCAGATGCACTAAAAATGATATCCCCGGCATTGGATATGACAAGTTGGTTATCACCACCTTGGTCCAAACCATTTATCTGGAGATGGTAAACAGAGCCGTCAAAGATTGTCGATGCGCGAACAAGATCCTTGGAGTCTGCATGATTGTTGATGATATTAACAAATCCTTCGAGTGTCGTTCCTGCTGAAATATTGCTGATGGTGACGGTTTCACCTGCATAGGAAAAACTGAATGAAGTGTTGGAGTCTGTGATGGTCGCGCTGAGGTCGCTGACGCCGGAATTGGTGATGTGAACATCATTAGTGGCGAGTTGCCCTATTTCAATTGTGTGGGATGCTTCCTGAGCTGAACTATCAGCCGTAGCCGTCAAGAGGGTCGAGTTTGTGCTGTTGACAGTTTTGGCCATGAACTCATTGATAGTATCAATACTTTGGAGGGCGGTCTTGAGACTGAGCATCTGCGTATTCAGGGACTTGAATTCCTCGCTTTTGATTTCCCAGCTTGCCTTCCAGTTTTCCAGTCGGTCGACGCGAACCATCTCGGCATCGACCAGACCATCAATAAGTTGGTTGAAGTCGGTCCCGTTTCCGAGGCCGGTAAAGTTGATTGAACCGGAGCTGTAAGTATCGTCTGCCATGGCGTTATTCCTACGTGGAAGTTTTTTCCCTACACATTGGGTCACCATTAATCTGCAAACCTAATGCCACCCTGGCCCAAGCCAATAAAAGGGCCGGACTCTGCATGAGAGCCCGGCCGGAAGTGCGCAACAATGCGACTCGTATCAAGACTAACCGATAAGGGACAGAGCCATTCTCGGCAAGGAGTTGGCCTGAGACAGCATGGAAACCGCTGCCTGAGTCTTGATCTGGTTTCGGACGAACTCGGTCATCTCGGAGGCGACATCAACATCAGAGATTCGAGATTCGGCAGCCTGGACGTTTTCGGCCTGGATTTCCAGAACTGTAACGGTGTTTTCCAGCCTGTTTTGCAAGGCTCCGAGGTTTGCGCGAATCTTATCCTTGGAGATAATCGCGTTACTCAGAACATCCAGGGATTGCTGGGCAAGAGCCTGGGTTGAAATTGAGGCTCCGGCACCAGTTCCGGCACCCAATCCAACGCCAAGAGCCGAAGCGGTCGAGGTGTCGATCTGGATGTAGTAGTAATCTTCCGAAGAGTCATTACCGGTACCAAAGTGAACCTTCAACTGACCGGATGCCTTCAGTCCTGCACCGGAGTGGGTGGAGGAGGACAGGTTTCCGTTCAGCAGGTAAATGCCGTTGAAGTCGGTCGAGTTGGCGATACGGGTAATTTCCGAAGCCATTGCCTGATACTCTGAGTCGATGATCAGGCGCTGATCGGAGTTATAGGTACCCGTGGAGGCCTGCATGGCCAATTCCTTCATACGGATCAGCTTTTCATCGATAACGCCGAGGGCGCCGTCAGCTGTCTGAATAAGGGAGATGGCATCGTTTGCGTTACGAATACCCTGATTGAGGGACGTAATGTCGGCGCGCATCAACTCTCGGACAGCCAGACCAGCAGCATCATCCGAGGATTGGGTAATACGCATTCCCGAAGACAGGCGACGGGTTGACGTTTCCAAAGCTCCAAACGAACTTCCCAAGTTGCGGGCTGCGTTCATTGCCATCAAGTTGTTGTTAATAACCAGAGCCATAATTTCCTCCTTGAAATTGTTTCGGCTTCCATGCCTGAGATTTTCCACCCGAAATATCTTTACCGGGCAAATCTCTCGCTTGTTGATTTACTCATCGTCTTCTCTGAAGAAAACTTTAGGTCTTGTGAACGATTTTTTATATTCATGAAATAAAAGGGGGATACGTCGCATTAAACTTAAGAATAGAAAGAGAAGAGCCGGTCAGATCAGTACTTTTACGCATGATCAGGCCGGCTCCTTTCTTGATTTGAGGGTAAAAGAGAGTTGCTTATAGTCTCGCAGGTTGGCTTAGAAAAGTATTTCGCATGTGAGAACAGAGCTTCTTCAGACGTATCTCATAGGTGTGCTCGGCATGAATTCGCTTCAAGGCAGCGTTTATAATGCGTTTGCGGGTGTGATGATCTTTTAGGGAGCGTTCTATGAGTGAAGGAATTTCATCCGGATCTCGATAAACGACAACTTCGGATTCAAGGTCGAAAAGGGATTCCATTTGGTCACGGTAGTCTGTCAGAACAAAAGCGCCACTCGCCGGGACATCGAAAACGCGTTGATTGACTGCTCCAATCATTTGTCGGCTGGTGCAATTGAAGTTGACTGTTGATTGCGGGTAAAATCGGGGTAAGTCTTCATAGTAGTCAATGCCGGGGAGATAGTGCCATCGCTTATCATCCTGAAACAGTGATAGCCAGCCCGTGTCTCCAACGACAAGGGGGTGATGGGGGAGTGTCTTTCGCACACATTTCAGGCGATATTGTCTGGTTGCTTCCCAAGTCAGGAGCGATTCCAGAGCAAGTTTGCTTTCCTGGGTTGGTTGCTTCTCAAGGAGTGCTGCCCAGGATGATGCATTCGTTTGAAGATATGTGGCGACATCGCAGGTGCCGGATTTTTCGAAATCAGCTGCAATTGTAGGAAATGTTGAAGCCCATGGTTCGGTGAGGTGCGATAGTTCGAGGCTTTTGGCGACTGCTTGCGTCATGGAATTTCCCACAAACGAGACATCGGATTGCCATGATTTGACATCGTACGAGAAATTCTTCTGGCTGAATCTTTGGGGATCAGTCGCTAACGGGAGGTAGTATGTGTTGGCGAATCCTTTGCGCCGTAATGGTTCGAGGTTGCCCGCATCATACGTGAAAATAGCGGTGTTATCGGTTCCGGGGTGGGTATAATGGTGTAGAATCAAATGAGGATTATCAACGAACCAGGATGCAAGCGGCAGGTGAAGTTCTTCTAAAAGAGCAGCAAGTTTTCCCTGTCGATCCAATCCGAAATGGTTAACCGTGAGCACGAAATCCGGCTTGAAATCGATGACTGCTTTGAGCAACTCTTCAATGAAAGCCTGTTCCCCCAAGCCTGTTGTATTAATTTTAAGCGCTCGATGCTCGATCTCAAGCCGTTGGAGAGACGTCTGGATTTCATTACAGAGAAAATATTGGGAATCGAAGAAAAGAATGCGTGGCGATGTTGCCTGGAATTTGGGATATTGCGCCTGTGTCCAAAAATCGTATTGAGCAGGAGATTTCAGGGATTCGATTAAAGTGCCGTAGAATTCTCTGTCGAGTCTTGGGTAGAGCGGGAGGACCACTGGAGCAAAGGGCATTCCTCCATTCTTGGTCTGCCATGCGAAGAGTTCTTCAAGTATCTTTTGGGGAGAGTTTTCGTTGAGCCAGAGAATATTCGGATTTTCCCCAAGATCCCTTTGAGATCCGGTTATACGGGAAATTTCATGTTCTCGATCAATGACTGCCACGAGCCTTTTCTGTTGGAGCAGCGTTGAGATGCCATGCCCTAATCCGGCTCCTATAAAGACGGGAAGGCTCTTCTTAGGAATCCTTGAGATCAGATCCAGTTCTTTCTGTTTGCCATATCGTCCCCAGAGGTGCCATGTCTTTCCATCTCGAATTATGCGGATGTCAACTGGCCCGTCGGCATCGGAGATGCTTTCGACAGTGTAAGGCAGAGTGTTTTTCATGGAAGTATATTATGGTATAGCGGCCACTTTCCGCAAGGAGGCTTCTTTCTCTATATATTATGTAATGGCAAGACCGCACCCATTTGAAGGGGCGCGGTCTTGTTGAGGTCTTTATTCGAGAGGGGGAGGGGGCAGCTTAATCTCCAAACAGCCCTTTGACAGCTTTCCCGATAGAGTCCGTTCCGCCAGTCACTCCTTCAACCGCGTTGTTAAGTTGTTTTTTCAACTCTTTTCCAACATTGCTGACTGTACCGGAGATGTCTCCTGTCATTTCCTTGAGAACTATGGAAAACGCTTCGGCCGGAGACGTTTTGCTTTCCTTGCCTATGTCTTTCAGATGAATGTCGGGAAGGTCAATTCCCATGCCGCCCTCTCCGAATATTTTCATGAGTGACCCACCAAGATTGATCGTGCCATTCTTGACAATAAAATTGTTGATTTGGATATTCTTTTCTGAGCCGGACTCATCGGATGCTTCAGTATTCTTGGTCGCTTTTTGGTCACTCGCAATAGCTTGGTTGATATTGTTCAGGATAGTCTGGAAATTGTCAGTCTTCCCTTTTTGTTCATAGCTGATGACTGGAGCATCAATATATATCTCATCAATAATAATGGTATCCGAAGTCAATGATCCCTTGTCCACCTTAACTCTGATCGTATCGCATTCAATCGCACTGGGCATGGTGAACCCTTTGGGGTTGCCAAGGAGGAATCCACTGAGGGAGCCTGAGCCAGAAAGGATTGATATGTCGGCAGAATCGAGTTTGACGGCTGTCTTGGTCATTGCCGGTCCATATTCTTCTGTCGCGGTTTTGATGAGTGTGCCGAGATTGAGCACTGCCAGAACGATGATGGCAATGATACCCAATATTATAGCTCCTCCACCAATAAAGATATATTTTTTCATGTAAGCTCCTTTTGAAAATTGATTCAACGAAATCGTAAATGAGTTATTGTATGAGCGCAACCGGCACTTTGTAAAAAAGTGGTTAGGAAAGATCTGGGAAAGGTGGACTTGAGAAGTGGATCATTTGGTTCGTGGGGATGGAAGCGAAACCTGTATCAAGCGATGGGCCTCGGGGTTGTGGTGGAGAGGGAGCACCGTCAAAGACGGTAGCTTCGAGATTCAGGCAGAACTCGCCTGCAAGGTCAGCCGCTTCATTCATCATTTGGGTAAGGGTCGTGCTTTTTTTCTTCCCTGTCACAGGATGGGAAAAGTCAATTTCTCCAGCTAGAAATGGCCCTTGCTCCAAGAGCTGCGGTGCATAAAATAGGGATATTATCTCTTTTAATACCGCTGGGCTATAGGGTTTGATCCCGTAGGTTGTTCGTGCGATCCATCCTGTGGTGGTCAGGGTCTGTAGGGTGCTGAAAATACTCCAAGCCGTGCCAAGCTGCTCCATGACATTCGCGGATGGCATTTTGGCCATGTCGGCAATCCCATGTACAGGAAGTCCTTTTGAAATCAGTTTGTTGCACTTTTTCAGTTGGTTTTTGATGCAATAGGTCGGGTGTTTGATTTTTTGAGGACATACGACCATGTCCATAAGTGATTCAAGAGCTCTATGGCGCTGCCTGGCTATGCTCTTGCTGGAAGGAGATTGATCGTAATAATTGCCTGTGAAGTACCAGACAAAGGGATGCATGATGGTATCGGCGAAGAGATGTGAGACCATACCGACCAGCACTGATATTGGGAGGGCGGTTGACTTGACCGACTGAATCTGTTGGAGCTGCATCGTGACTATGTGAAAGGTATCCTGACCATCGACTCCATGGAGTTGATGGGAAAGAGCCTCCAGGCGTTTCCCTCCGGGCATGACTGCATAAAAAAGGGCGTCATGAAATATGGAGCCGAGAAGCAGGCCATTGGGTTCCTGAGCGATGCAAGCAGCGTATTGAGAGTCTTCCAGCCTGGCTGCGGTGAGTTCCGCGATGGAAAAATGTATTAATTCTTTAGGCATGGCTCACTCCAGATTCTGTTTACAGTCTTGGAATCCTACTTGAGAATATTCATTGTGACTAGAGTGGAAAGTATGAAAAGGATTGATAATGACGAAATTTTTGATAAATGAGCAATACGATGTCGAGGAACCCGATGTCTCCAAGGCCTTTGGTCAAGGGGAAAAGCGGGCAGATTATGCGGACGCCTGGAAAGATACGGGGAATATAGTGCTTATCGGTCTCGCTGGTAGCGGCAAGAGAGCACTCTCTCTTTTGTTGAATCAAGAGATTGGATTGCCTGTTGTAGTTCCAGAAAATTCCGCCGAGGCAAAAAGGAGTCTCGACGGAACTCGACAGATTGTGGTGCTCGACGACGCTCTGGTGGAAGACCTTGCTATACAACCGTATATTCATGGGGCAGGAAAGGTTTTCTATCTCATGACTGATTCAAATACAGTCTCCGAGCGGTTGGCGATTGGCCGGAGCGGATGCGACAAGCAGGAGCTGTGGGAGAAATCTTCTGCCCGCTTGGCGCTTATGGAGCCGGTCTTTTACAGTGTCCTGCATTTTATTCTTCCGGCGGGAAATTCCCCGGAAGAGATCCTCGGTGATGCTTTGGAGAAGATTGCCTATTGAGATTTCAGGGCATTCTTATGACGGTCTATCTCCAGATCAAGAGACCTGAGAGTTATACGTATGTCCTGAAGCAGGAAAAGCAGGCTCGCAATAAGGCTGACCAAGGAACCTCCGAAGAGTATCTGGATCAGTATGTGTAATTTGATACTCAAAAGCAGGCTCGCATACAGGAGCAGGGTGACTCCCCCAACACAAACAATTGCCAGGATTGACAGGGCGATAGATGTGCGAAGCAGTGCGCACCGTTTCCTGAGCAAGGTTATCTGCGTCAGGAGGGACTGCTTGTCTGATTCCTTGGCGGTTCCCAGTTCGACCAGCAGTCGACGGATTATGTCCGTTGGTCTGGCAATGCGGTTGGTCATTGAAAGCAATAACAGGCCGATGCCCGAAATCAGGACAAAGGGTGCAATAGACGCTTGAAGTATTGTGACGAGGTGTGTTGTTTCCATGGCAGGTCTTTCTCCCTTTTGGACACGGGAGTCAAGGGTTAGATGACATGTCTCACGCTTTGCGTTACAGAGTGACCCGAGTTTGAAACGAAGACTATCGAAGGGAGTTTTATAGATGCCGGAGAAGAAGCTCAGGGTTGAATTCATGGCCATGACGCCGGATGCGCTTTCGCTTATCTACGCCGCTTTCAGGCAGTGTTATCATGCCGGATTTGTCGCTGACATGTGGCCCAAGCTGCTTTCGGGCGAAATTGATCCGCAAGTGCAGGCTGATTTTGTCAGCAAGACCATGGAATCCGGACATGATAGCCCTATAGAACATGTTTCCATGACATTTGCAGTTGAAGGGATATCTCGGGCATGTTCGCATCAGATCGTGCGTCATCGCATCGCTTCATATTCACAGCAGAGTCAGCGCTATGTTGCCGAAAACGATATGGAATTCATAGTGCCGCCAGCCATTGCCAAGATTCCAGAAGCAAAGGAGCGTTTTGAGCGCTTTATGGCGGAAGTGCAATCCGCCTATGGTGATCTGAGGCAGATACTTATTGATAATGGACGAAAATCCAAGGCCAATGAGGATGCGAGGTTTGTTTTGCCGCAAGCAGCGGAGACCAAGATTGTGATAACCATGAATTGTCGTTCGCTGAATCATTTTTTCAATTTACGGTGTTGTCAGAGAGCACAGTGGGAAGTTCGCGACCTGGCTGACGCACTCCTTAAAGTTTGCAAAGAAAAGCTTCCCGCCATCTTTGCCAATGGTGGGGCTCGCTGCCAACAGCTTGGTTATTGCCCGGAATCGCCAAAATTTGCCTGCGGGAAGTACCCGACTCGAGAAAAAAACTGATTTTTTCTTTTCACCAGAGCTGAAATTTCTTCTTCGGCTGGAAGCCGCGAAACGCTTGGCAAAAAACTGTCAAGCGTTTTTTTGCCGTCTTTTCAGCCTGTTCTCGGTGTTCATAACGATTATTGAGATGGGAGGCCTTGTGAATCAAGGAGATAGAGGCATTGGCGGGGTTCTGCTAAAATAGATATTTTGAGTTAAGAATGACTCTTGTTTAAAATATACTTATAAAAACAGTATGTTGTAAGAGATATATATTTTGTGAGAAAATATATGCCAGTCGGCTTCTGGTAGAGAAAATTATTTTTCAAAAAGAAAATAACCATGAAAATGAGTAAATCGGCGATATGGTGTTTTTATACTGTTGAAAAAGTATTTAACAGGTGTTTAAAAATAAGCTTTCTAGAAATACTCAAGGGCGGGAAAACCCTTGTAACACCTCTGTTTCATCGGATGCGGGCCGGGAAGTGCCTTGTTTCGGGTGTTTCTGATTTTAGTAAATAA